>DATKJN010000701.1:0-13942 GCA_035543655.1 Burkholderiaceae bacterium
CTGCTCGAGGCGAGCCGCGAGACCATGGTCACCTGCGGCGTCCTGGTGTTCATCATCGCCTGCGCCGTCCCCTTCGGCTGGATCGTCGCCACCTCGCAGGCGCCGATGCGGCTGGCCGAGCTCCTGACCGGCCTCTCGGACAACAAGGAGGTCATCCTGGCGATCATCAATGTCGCGCTGCTGATCATCGGCTGCTTCATGGAGACGACCGCGATCCTGCTGATCGCCACGCCGACGCTGTTCCCGACCATCGTGGCGCTGGGCATCGACCCGGTGCACTTCGGCATCATCCTGGTCGTCAACCTGCTGATCGGCACCTTGACGCCGCCATTCGGCGTGATCCTGTTCATCATGATGGACATCGCCAAGATCAGCTTGGCGCAGATGGCACGCGCGGTAGTGCCGTTCTACGTGCCGCTGATCTTCACGCTGCTGGTCATCACCTACTGGGCCGATTTCGTGCTCGCGGTGCCGCGGTTCTTCGGCAAGCCGGGATGAGTGCCGGCGCCATGGGATCGCTGCCGTCGGCGTGCTGTTACGCTCGTGCGGGCAGGCGTGACCGCGCCTGGCGAAGGAATCCTTGATGCAAGCCGTGGTGCTGCGCACCGTCATCATCCTCGTGCTGGGCGTTCTGCCGGCGATCGGCCACGCGCAGTCGTTCCCGAACGGACCGATCAACATCGTCGTGCCGCTCGCGCCGGGCGACGCCGCCGACACCACGGTGCGTTTGCTCGCCGAGGAGATGGCCAAGGCGATGAACAGCTCGGTGGTGGTCACCAACCGCCCGGGTGCCGGCGGCGCGATCGGGGCCAACGCCGTGGTGCAAGCAAAGAAGGATGGCCAGACCCTGCTCTTCGCGCAGAACAGCGCGCTCACCTTCCGGCCCGTGATCGCACCGCAGGAGGCGTCGTACGACCCGGCGCGCGACCTCGTGCCACTGGGCATCTCGTCGCGCACGCCCAGCGTGTTGGTCGTGCGCAGCGATGCGCCCTACCGCACGCTGGCTGAGCTGATCGAACACGCCAAGAAGGAGCCCGGCCGCATCCGCATCGGCCACCCGGGCCCGGGCTCGGTGGGCGATTTCTGCATCCAACTGATCGGCGCGCTCACCGGTGCGCCACTGCTCGCCGTGCCTTACGCCGGCGCCGCCCCCTCGGTGACGGCGCTGCGCGGCGAGCACATCGAGGGCGTGGTGCTCGCGCTCGGCGCGCTCAGCGCGCACATCAAGGCCGGCACGTTCCGCCCGCTCGTGTCGTCCAGCCGCGTGGCGGAGCTGCCGGACGTGCGCACGATGCGCGAGCTCGGTCATGCGGAAGAGCTGTTCGGCATCTGGTTCGGCTTTCTCGCGCCGGCCGGCATCCCCGACGACGCGCGCAAGGTGCTCGTGGGCGCGATCGAGCAGGCCATCAAATCCCCGGCCGTTGCCACGCGGCTGGCGCCGTTGGGCATCGTGCAGAGCTACGCGACACCCGAACAGCAGATCGCCGAGACGCGTGACGAACTCAAGCGCGTGAGCGACCTGGCGAAGAAGACCGGCCTCGTCAAGTGAGGCCGGCCGCGGCGTGCGCCGCCGGCACCACGTCGTAGCTGTACAGCTGCTTGCGGAACTCGGCGTGCGCCACGAGTTGCGCGTCACGCGCCCTCAGGTCGGACACTTCGGAATCGACGCGCAGGCCGTTGACCCGCGCGCCGTGCTGGATCTCGGCCACGCGCTCGCGGCGCAAGCGTTCATAAGCCTGCAGCGCGGCGGGAGCCCGTGCGGCATCGGTCTGCGCGAGCAGGGTGGCCAGCGCCATGCCGTCCTCCACCGATTGGTTGGCGCCTTGGCCGAGGTGCGGCAGCATCGGATGTGCCGCGTCGCCGAGCAACGTGAGGCGCCCGTGGCTCCACGTGGGCAGCGGCTCGCGGTCGTACAGCGCCCAGCGGAAGGTGTGGTCCACCTGCGCGAGCACGTCGCCGATGCGTGGGTCCCAGCCGTCGAAAGCCTGGCGCAGCTCCTGCGGATCGCCCGGCGCGGACCACGACTCTTTCATCTCTTCGTCGGTCGGCACGAAGCCGACGTAGTTCACCATCGTGCCGTGCCGCACCGGAAACACGAGAAAGTGCTTCGACGGGCCGGCCCACATCAGCCAGCGATCCATCGGCCAGCCGGGCAGGCGCTCGGCGGACACCAGACCGCGATACGAGATCTTGCCGTGGAAGACCGGCCTCGATGGCGGCACCACGTGCGCCTGCAGCGCCGAATGGATGCCGTCGGCAGCCACCACCACGTGAGCCTCGGTGCTGGCGCCGTTGGCGAACGTGACGCGCGCCGAGCCCTCGTCTTGCTCGAAACCGACGGCGCGGTGCCCGGTGTGGACCACGCCATCGGGCAGCCCGGCAGCGAGCAAGTTGACGAAGTCCGCACGGTGCATGCCGAACACGGCGTTCCACCCGGACGCATCGGTCACCTGCACCGGCGCGATCGGCGTGCCGTCGTGGCGGAGGTAGTGCGAACCGGTGCCGACGCGCGCGCCCCATCGCTCCACGGCGGCGCCGAGGCCCACGCGCTCGAGTTGGCGCACCGCGTTCGGCGTGACGAACACGCCCGCGCCCACCTCGCCGAGCGCCGGTGCCTGCTCGTAGACGGAGACCTGAAGTCCGTGCGCGATGAGCGCGTTGGCGGCGAACAATCCACCGATGCCGCCGCCGACGATGACGACCTTGGGTCGCAGTGTCATACAGGACGCCTACAGCAGCGGCACGTCCTCGAGCCGGAAGGCTTGCGGATGGCCGCCGCCTTGATTGACGATCGTCGTGCCGTCGGCGGAAACCTGGACCCCGTGACCGATGATGAATCCAATCACCACGTTGACCTTGACGCCATCACGAAGCGCGGCGATCACTTCGGCCACTTCTGCCTTGAAGCAGACCGTGTACGGCTTCTTCCGGCACCAGCCCACGTGGGTGATGGCGCCAGCGGCATCGCGACGAACACTCTCGATCAGGTAGACGTCGCCCACAGCGGCTTGCCTCGCTCTTGGCTCCGCCACCCACCCCGGCGAAACCATCTTTTCCCCGGAGGCGATTCTGCTCTCAGATCGCGACTGGACGAACCGGTCGCGACAGAAAAGACGACGCCTTGCGCGCCGCGTGCAGTGCCGCTGCAGCATACACCGTCCCGCCTGCGCTCCGACGATGCACTGTTCGGATCGTCTTGCGTCGGGGCTCAGGCGGCAGCAACCTGCGGCTCTGCCGACTTGCGATTCACGTGCAGCATGAAGAACCGCATCATTTCGCGTGAGGCATCGGGCCCGTGCGGCTCGGCGAACGAGCCTGCGCTGCTGCCACCGAACCAGGCATGTCCACCCCGTTGCACGGTCCATTGCTCCACCACCGGCAGCCCATCGCGATCCACGTGCGTGGTGCGCGTGCAGCGGCGGCCGTTGGCCACGCTTTGTTCCACCTGCCGGGTCAGCGGGCCGACTTCCGACACCCACTTCGACACCGCTTGCTGAGCGATCGCAGCACCGTTCTTGGCGACCACGGTGGCGTCGGCCTCGCCGTGGAACACGATGGTCGGAACCGCACGCGACGCAGCCGGCGTGCGCGCTCGCGGCCCGAGCGGTGATGCGGGGGCCTGCGCTGCGCCGTGCATGGCGGCGAACGCCGAGGCCACGTCGTGCGCGGCGCCGTGCGGCAAGCCCGAATGCGCAGCCACCGCCGCGAAGACGTCAGGGTGGGTGTCACCGAGGATCACCGCCATCGCCGCGCCGGCCGAAAGCCCGGCGACAAACACGCTGCGCTCGTCGACCCGATAGGCTTTGCCGACCTCGCGCACGATGCCGACGATGATCGACGGTTCGGCGCCATCGCGCTCCTGGTGCTGCGGCTCAAACCAGTTCCAGCAGTTCGAGCCGTTCGCTTTGGTTGTCTGCGCCGGGTAGGCCACGAGGAAGCCCTGTTCCTCCGCCACTTGATTGATGCGCGTGCCTGTGGCGAAGTCGTCGGGGTTCTGCTTGCAGCCGTGCAACATCACCACAAGCGGCATCGGCGCGCCGCCGCCGTATGAGGACGGGACGTACAGCTTGTAGGCCCGGCTGCCGAGCGGGCTCGAGTACGCGAAGCTCACAAATTGCCCGCGCTGCACCGAGGGCGGGTTCACCGCGCTGGGTTCGACGGTGGCTCCTTCGTCGACCCACTGCGCATTCACGTCGATGGTGTCGACATCGCTGGCCCTTGCGCTGGCGTCTGGGCCCGCAGCATTGGGATGCTGGGCGATGCGCGCCGCTTCGAGGGCCTTGCGGATGGTCTCGACCACTGCATTGGCAGAACCGGTGCGGGTGTTCAGGCCCGCCGCGGTGAGCGCCTGTTCGATCGTGTTCGAGAGGTTGTGCAGGGACATCAGGACTCCTTTGTTGCGGTGCAGCATACAGAGATTCGAGATGCCCTTACTGGCAACGTGAAAGCAAACGGCCCGCATGCGCGGGCCGTTGTATCCACGGCGCCTCGCGGCGCGTCAGATCACCACTGATCGGAACGCACCAGTGGCGACCAGTTGCCGTCCCGGCGCTCGTACACCGTGATCGCGCCGTAGAGCTGTTCGCCGTTGGCATTGAAGCGCAGCGTGCCGGTGACCGGGGCGATCGCGTCGATGGTGCGCAGCTTGGCGCGCAGTGCATCCTTGTCGGCGTTGCCGTTGGCGCGCAGGGTGTGCGCCAGCACGTAGATCGCGTCGTACGCGTAGTGCGCCGCCCACACCGGATCGGCCTTGTACGTGCTGCGGAACTTGGACAGGAACTCAGGGCCGGCGGTGAACTCGCGCGGCTCCGCCGAGCTGATGGTGCTGTACAGCTTGGTCACGTCGGCCGGGGCCTTGGCGACCTTGCTGGTCTTGCCCGTGCTGGTGGCGATCACAGGCACCTCGGACAGGCCGGCGGCCTTCATTTGCGCCAGCAGCGGCAGCAGTTGGTGGTCGCGCAGGGCCGCGATCATCACGTCGGGCGGGGAAGCTTTCAGCTTGGCGACGAAGGCGGCGAAATCGGTGGTCTTCAGGTCGACCGACTCGGTGACGGAGAGGCCCTTCTTCGACTTGCTCAGCTCGGTGGCCACATCGGTCTTCATCGGATTGCCGTAGGCCGAGTTCTCATGAATCATCGCCACCGACTTGGCGCGCAGCGTCTCGGCGGCATAGCTGGCGACCGCCTTGGCCTGCATCGCGTCGTTGGCGACCAGGCGGAAGGTGTTGCCCTCTCCCAGCTTGGTGAGCTCGGCGGCCGACGAGGTGAACAGCTGCACCACGTTGCCTTGCTTGTAGATCGGGATCGTCTGCTCGGTGATCTCGGAGCTCAGGTGGCCGAGCACTGCGAAGACCTTCTGGTCGACCAGGTCCTGAGCCACCTGCTTCGCGGTGGCCGGATCGGCCTTGTCATCCACCGACACGAGTTCCAGCGTCACCGCCTTGCCGGCGATCTTGAAGCCGGCCAGGTTGATCTCGTCCACCGCCAACTTGGCGCCGTCGAGCAGATCCTTGCCGCGCCCGGCCTGCGGGCCCGACAGCGGCTGTGCGACGGCGATCGTCAACGTGTCGGGGATCTTCGGCCCGCACGCGGTGAGGGCGGCTGCCGCTGCCAGAACGAACAACGAGTTCAGCGGTTTGCGCAAGGTCTTCATGCTGTCTCCGGAGGGGCACCCTAAGGCGCCGCGTACGAGGGATTCCAAGTGCAATCTATTTGTCGTGGCGCAAACGCAGATGGCACAACATCACATGTGAGCACCTGCCTGGGGCAGCGGGCGCAGCGCGCGTGATGGACTGCGCGCTGCTGCACCGTGCGCCGGAGGCCTGCTTGGCGTTCAGGGCCAACGGGTCATCTCGGCGGTGACCATCGGCTCCATCGGCGCGCGGCCGCTCGGATCGACCCAATCGCGGTAGTGCGGCAGTTCGCCGAGCCCGTTGTCGATCTTCATGCCAGGCATCGCTTGCGCGTGGCCCGCATCGATCGACGCGCAGGCGCTCAATGACGCGACACCGATCGCCAGGGCGATCACCTTCAGGGTTCTGCCAAACGATTTCATGGTCACTCCAGTCATCGATCGGGTCGGGCGGTTCGAACAGCGCGCTTCAACGCGTGTCAGGCTCGACCATGCGGCGACTTTATGGAGCATGCGCATCGCGTGCACTGCACGAGTTCACAACGGGCTGATGCGTTTTGTCACGACCGTTCGATGGCTCGTGACCCACTGCGCGCTTGGCGAGGCGTCACCCCGCAGTCGCGGGGACGCGAGGATCACGCGCTCGGCTTGGCGGCGCGGCGCGACAGGGTCTTGCGCGCAGTCGGTACGGGCGTTTCTGTGGGCTGGGCCTCAGCTGCCGCGGTACCGCCCTTGGTGAACGGGGCCAGAAGGTGCACCAGCTGGCCGTAGATCTTTGGGTTGCCGGCAACGATTTCGCGTTTGTGCAGGAAGTCGGGTTCGCCGGTGAAGTTGCCGATCAGCCCGCCGGCCTCGGTGATGATCAATGACCCGGCCGCCACGTCCCATGGGTTCAAGCCGGTCTCGAAGAAGCCGTCGTA
The DNA here is from genome assembly GCA_035543655.1 of Burkholderiaceae bacterium. Taxonomy (GTDB): domain Bacteria; phylum Pseudomonadota; class Gammaproteobacteria; order Burkholderiales; family Burkholderiaceae_C; genus JAEUPI01. Next base: position 6,552 of record DATKJN010000701.1, read on the forward strand.
CCATCCTGCGGCCACGTAGCACAGGTCGAGCGCGGCCGCGCCGGGGCGCCGAACGCCGGCGCACCTCTGCATCACCGACTGCATCATCTGCATGTAGCGCTCGAAGTTGTCGCCGCGGCGGAACGGGAACCCGGTGCCGATCAACGCGTCGCCGAGCGCGGTGCGCTTGCTGACGCGCAACCGGCGGTCGTTCAGGAATGCGCCACGGCCACGCGAAGAGAAGAACAGATCGTTGCGCGCCGGGTCGTACACCACCGCCTGCTGCACCACGTTGCGATGCGCCAACCCGATCGACACGGCATAGATCGGCAGGCCGTGCAGGAAGTTGGTGGTGCCGTCGAGCGGATCGATGATCCACTGGTATTCGCTCGTGCGATTGCCGTGGGTGGAGCCCGACTCCTCGGCGAGGATGCCGTGATCGGGGTAGGCCTGCAGCAACGTTTCGATCACCACCGCCTCGGCCGCACGGTCGACCTCGCTGACGAAATCGTTCGGTCCCTTGACGCTGATCTTCAGCAGATCGACGTCGAGCGCGGCGCGGTTGATGATCGCGCCCGCCGCGCGCGCCGCCTTGATGGCCACATTGAGCATGGGATGGAGCGACTGCGACATGGGCGGCTTTGGTTAGGGGAGAGACAGCCACAGTGCCTGATGCGGCTGCGGCGACAATCTTGAGGTGCGTCGCTTGACGACGTGGCAGCAATTTTATCTGCGCAGCGCGATGGCCTCGACCGATTCCCCTTCACACGACGAACGCACACGGTTCGTGTTGATGCACGCGAGCCATGCCGGCAACGTGGGCGCGGCGGCACGTGCGATCAAGGTGATGGGCTTCCACGACCTCGTGCTGGTGGCACCGCGCGATCCCGCTGTGCTGCAGCACCCGCAGTCGCTCGCCATGGCCAGTGGCGCCGATGACGTGCTGGCGCGCGCCCGCATCGTGGAGCGCTTCGACGAGGCGCTCGAGGGCGTGCAGTTCGTTTGCGCCACGGCGATGACGCCACGCGACTTCGGACCCCCGGCATTCGCGCCGCGCGCACGCCTGCCAGCGTTGGCCGGCGAGGGACTGGCAGTGGCGTTCGTGTTCGGTGGCGAGCGTTTCGGCATGGCCAACGAAGATGTGTACCGCTGCCATGCGTGCTTGAGCATCCCCACGAGTCCCGGCTATGGCTCGCTGAACCTGGCGCAGGCCGTGCAGGTGGTGGCCTACGAATGGCGGCAGGCGCTCGGCGGCTTCGATGTGCGCGAGCGCACGCCGCAGCCCGACCTGGCCGACGCGGCCGAGGTGCAGGCGGCGCTCGCACACTGGGAAGAGGTGTTGCGCGAGATCGGCTTTCTCGACCCCGAGGTCCCGAAGCGTTTGATGCCGCGGCTCAACCAGTTGTTGAACCGCGCGCAGTTGCGCCGTGAGGAGTTGCACATCCTGCGCGGCATCGCACGCGCCGCCGGCCGCAGGAGGGGTTGAATCCCTGCGCGACCCAGGGCCTGATCGGCCCGCATACACTGGCGCGGCTTCGTACGCGACCCATCAGCCTCGAAGAAGGTCATCACCATGTTCGACCGTTTGCGCGAAGACATCGCCTGCATCCGCGAGCGCGATCCGGCAGCCCGTTCGACATGGGAGGTGCTGACCTGTTACCCCGGCCTGCACGCCCTGGTGTTGCACCGTTGGGCGCATGGCGCCTGGATCGGTGACTGGAAGTGGCTGGGACGCTTCATCTCGCACGTGAGCCGCGGGCTCACCGGCATCGAGATCCACCCCGGTGCCGAGATCGGCCGCCGTGTGTTCATCGACCACGGCATGGGCGTCGTGATCGGCGAGACCGCAGTGGTCGGCGACGAGTGCACGATCTACCAAGGCGTGACGCTGGGCGGCACCTCGCTGGCTCCGGGCACCAAGCGCCACCCCACGTTGGGCCGCGGCGTGATCGTGAGTGCCGGTGCCAAGGTGCTGGGCGGATTCACCGTGGGCGACGGCGCGCGTGTCGGGGCCAATTCGGTCCTGCTGCAGCCGGTGCCGGTGGGCGCGACGGCGGTCGGCATCCCGGCGCGCATCGTGATCAAGGACCGTGATGCGCAGCGCGAACAGGTCGCGGCGAAGATGGGCTTCTCGGCCTATGGCGTGACGCAGGGCGACGACCCGGTCGCACAGGCGATGAAAGGCCTGATCGACAACGCCGCCGGCCACGAACACCAGATCACATTGCTGTGGCAGGCGATCGAAAAGCTGTCCACACGTGCACGCGAGCTGCCGGATGTGGACTGCGTGCCGCAGGATGCACAGACCACCGAAACCTTCGACGCTGCGGCCTTGAACCGGCTGGTCAAGTAGCGGCAGGGCGCGCCGGGCGGATGGCGCTCTTGGGCCGCCACGCCGCGCACACGTCGGGATCGGTCTCGATGTAGGGGCCGCCGATCAAGTCGATGCAATAGGGGACCGCGGCGAAGATGCCGGGCACGGGTGGCGCCGCTTTGGGCAAGCCCTCGAGCGTTTCGGCGATCGATTTCGGCTGGCCCGGCAGGTTGATGATCAGCGACTTGCCACGGATCACCGCCACCTGGCGCGACAGGATGGCAGTGGGCACGAAGCGCAACGACACCTGCCGCATCTGCTCGCCGAAGCCAGGCATCTCCTTGTCCGCCACTGCGAGCGTGGCTTCCGGTGTGACGTCGCGCGGCGCCGGACCGGTGCCGCCGGTGGTGAGGACAAGGTCGCAGCGCACCTGATCGACCAACTCGCGCAGCGTGTCGCTGATGCGCCCCTGTTCGTCGGGGATCAGGCGCGTCTCCCACTGCACCGGGTTGCGCAGCGCACGCTGCAGCCACTCTTTCAGCGCCGGCAGGCCCTTGTCCTGGTAGACGCCGGAGGAGGCGCGGTCGCTGACCGACACCAGGCCGATGCGCACGGGATCGAATTCACTCATGGTCTTGGCTCTGTTCGACGAATGGTTTGACGAACTGGAACAGGTCGCGCCAGCCGCGGCCATGGCGCTGGCCGGTGGCAGCGGACTCGTCGCGGCGCGCGGCACGCACCAGCGCGCGCAAGCGCTGCAGGTCGCTGTCGGGAAACGCCTGCGCCCAGCGTGTGATCGCGTCGTCGTCGCGAACGAGTTCCATGCGCCAGCGCTCCGCCTCGTGCAGCCGCAGCGAATCGACCGCCGAGCCGAGCGCGAATGCATCGACCGCCGCGCGCAGCGGTTCGGGGTCCACGCCGCGCATCAGCTTGCCCACGTATTGCATCTGGCGTCGCCGGCCTTCGTGCGATCGCGTGCGCTTGAATTCGACGATGGCTTCGAGCAGGCGATCGGGCAGCTCGATGCCCTTCAGGCGCTCGCTCGGCAGCTCGGCCAACGCCTGGCCCAGTTGCTGCAGCTCGAGCATTTGCTGCTTCAGCTGCGTCTTGCTCGGACCTTGCAGCGTGTCGTCGTCGATCACGGGACGAGACTTGATCATGGAGAAGGTTTGCAATGCCGGTCGCTCGGGCGGGTCGTTATGATAGTTGCGCCTCTGTACAACGATCGTTCCACCCATCAGCGTCCATGACCAAGGCCACCACCGCGCAAGGGTTTGCGTACTCACGCGAGCAGTTCCAGACCCTGGTCGAAGACGTGTTGCAGCATGCGCGCTCGCTCGGTGCCAGCGAGGCCGCCGTCGAAGTGTCGGAAGGCAGCGGCCTGTCGGTGTCGGTGCGCAAGGGCTCGTTGGAGAACGTCGAGCGCAACCGCGACAAGTCTCTGGGCGTCACACTGTTCGTGGGCCAACGGCGCGGCAACGCGAGCAGCTCCGATTTCTCGCGATCCGCGGTCGAGCAGACGGTGCGTGCCGCCTACGACATCGCGCGCTTCACGGCCGAGGATCCGATGGCCGGGCTGCCGGAGGTCGTGGATCTCGCCACGCCGCAGGAGGCTGCGCGCGATCTGAACCTGTTCCATCCGTGGGCGCTCGACGCCGACGCTGCGGTCGAACTCGCGTGCCGCTGCGAGGCCGCCGCGTTCGCCACCGACCGGCAGATCACCAACTCCGAGGGTGCCGGCGTGTCGGCGCAGCAGTCGCATTTCTGGGCCGGCAACAGCCGCGGTTTCCGCGGCGGCTACGCAAGCTCGCGGCACTCGATCTCGGTGGCGCCGATTGCGGGGCGAGGTGCCGGCATGCAGCGCGACGCGTGGTACAGCTCCATGCGCGACGCAGGCGAGCTGTCGTCGCCGGAGGACGTGGGGCGCTATGCGGCCGAGCGCGCACTGTCGCGCCTGCGCTCGCGCAAGGTCCAGACCTGCGAAGCGCCGGTGTTGTTCGAGTCGCCGTTGGTGGCCGGGCTGGTGGGCAGCCTGGTGCAGGCGATCAGCGGCGGTGCGCTGTACCGCAAGGCCAGCTTTCTGGTCGACAGCCTCGGCCAGCCGGTGATGGCGCCGCATCTCGACCTCGACGAGGATCCGCATCAACCCAAGGGCAAGGCGAGCGCACCGTTCGACGACGAGGGCGTGCGCACGAGCAAACGCCGTGTGATCGATGGCGGCGTGGTGCAGGGCTATTTCCTGTCGAGCTATTCGGCGCGCAAGCTGGGCATGCGCACCACCGGGCATGCCGGCGGCTCGCAGAATCTGCGGCTGACCAGCCGACTGACCAAGCCCGCCGACGACCTCGACACGATGATCCGCAAGCTCGATCGCGGACTGTTCGTCACCGAGTTGATGGGCCAGGGACTCAACCTCGTGACTGGTGACTACTCGCGCGGCGCAGCCGGCTTCTGGGTGGAGAAGGGTCGCATCGCGTATCCGGTGCAGGAGGTCACGATCGCCAGCAACCTGCGCGCCATGCTGAGTGGTGCGGTGGCCCTTGGCGCCGACGAGTACACCGGCGGCGGCAAGACCACAGGATCGCTGCTGTTGGCGCGCATGACGGTCGCCGGCGCCTGATCGGGGCGACCGAAACGCACGAACGCGCGGATTCGGTGCCGGGGTAAATCCCGGTCGGGGGAAATGACCCCACTTCTAAAATTGCGCGCATGCGTGGCCTCACACGCTGTGGCTCCCACACATCTACGACAAGGAGATTTCCATGGAACGTCGTTCCTTCGTGAGCAGTGCCGGTATCGCCGGCGTGCTCGCAGCGGGCGTGGCCCCGGCTGTGCACGCGCAGGCCGCCATCCGCTGGCGCCTGACCTCGAGCTTCCCGAAGTCGCTCGACACGTTGTTCGGCGTGAACGACGTGTTCGCCAAGAAAGTCAGCGACATGACCGGCGGCAAGTTCCAGATCTCGACCCATGCTGCCGGCGAGATCATCCCGGCGTTCGGCACGGTCGACGCGGTGCAGAACGCCACGGTGGAATGCGCCAACACGGCGCCGTACTACTACTTCGGCAAGGACGAGACCTTTGCGTTGAGCTGCGCGATTCCTTTCGGGCTCAACGCGCGCCAGATGACCGCGTGGTACTACGAAGGCAACGGCTTGAAGCTGATGCGCGAGTTCTACAAGGGCTTCAACATCGTCAACTTTCCGATGGGCAACACCGGCGCCCAGATGGGGGGCTGGTTCCGCAAGGAGATCAAGTCGCTGGCCGACATCAAGGGCCTGAAGATGCGCATCGGCGGCTTCGCCGGCAAGGTCATCGAGCGGCTCGGCGGCGTGCCGCAGAACATCCCCGGCGGCGAGATCTACCAGGCGCTGGAGAAGGGCACCATCGACGCGGCCGAGTGGGTGGGACCCTACGACGACCAGAAGCTGGGCTTCAACAAGGTTGCCCAGTACTACGCGTATCCGGGTTGGTGGGAAGGTGGCCCGCAGCTCGAGCTGCATGTGAACCAAAAGGCTTACGACGCGCTGTCGACCGAGTACAAGACCATCATCGAGTGCGCGGCCGCCTACGCGCACCACGACATGCTGGGCAAGTACGACGCACGCAATGCGCAGGCGCTGAAGCAACTCGTGGCTGGTGGCGCCAAGCTGTTCCGCTTCCCGAAGGACTTCATGGATGCGGCGTTCAAGGAAGCGCAGGCGCACTACGCTGAACTCAACGCCAAGAACGCCAACTGGAAGAAGGTGTACGAGGACTACGCCAACTTCCGTCGCGACGCGAACCTGTGGTTCCGCTTCACCGAGTCGGGCTTCGACGACTTCATGCAGTCGCAGAAGCTGTAGCGCGCCTGGCTTCGCAGCCCGACCTCAAACGGTCGACGCGCTGCGCAGTCTCAAGCCGCAACCCGCACCGCCCAACGGTGCGGGTTTTTCTTTGCGGGTTGGCCGCTCAGGGCTTCTTGTTCTTGTCCTGCTCCAGCGTGCGCCGCACCGCTTCCATCGGATCCTCCGCGGGTTGCGAGGCGGGTGCCGATGGTGCCGGGATTGTCAGGTTGTCGGCCGGCGCAGGCTCGCTGCGCTGGCGTGTGCCCATCTGCTCGAGCATCTGATTCGCCTTGTCGATGTCGAGCTTCTGCTCCTTGTCGAGCCAAGAGGTCACCGAACCGGGCCAGAAGATCACGATGGCGACCAGCATCAACTGCATCACCACCCATGGGAGGGCGCCGAGGTAAATGTCTTTCGACAGGATCGGGCGCTCGAGCGACTTGTTCTTGTAGATCTGATCGGCGATGCCGCGCAGGTAGAACAGCGCAAAGCCGAATGGCGGGTGCATGAACGAGGTCTGCATGTTCACGCACAAAAGCACGCCGAACCAGATCAGGTCGATGCCCATCTTCTGCGCGACCGGCGCCAGGAGCGGAATGATGATGAAGGCGATCTCGAAGTAGTCGAGGAAGAAGGCGAGGAAGAACACGAACACGTTGACGAACAGCAGGAAGCCGAACGTGCCGCCCGGCATGTTCAGCAGCAGGCTCTCAACCCACAAGTCGCCGTCGACGCCGCGGAACACCAGGCTGAACACGGTCGAGCCGACCAGGATGAACATCACCATGGTCGTGAGCTTGAGCGTCGTGTCCATGCTCTGCTTGAGCAGGTCGAGGGTCAGGCGGCGGTGCAGGATCGCAAGCCCGAGCGCGCCGACCGCGCCCATCGCGCCGCCCTCGGTCGGGGTCGCCAGACCCATCAGGATGGTGCCGAGCACCATGAAGATCAGCACCAACGAAGGCACCATCGACACCATGCAGCGCATGAACAGCACGCCGACGGTTGCGGTGCGCACCTCCTTGGGCAGCGCGGGCACCTTCTCGGGCCATACGATGCTGACGATCAGGATCCAGAGGCAGAACAGGCCGACCAGGATGAAGCTCGGAATGAACGCGCCGGCATACATGTCGCCGACCGAGCGGCCCATCGCGTCGGCGAGCACCACCAGAACGAGCGACGGCGGGATGATCTGGGTGATGGTGCCTGAGGCGGCGATGACGCCGGTCGACACCCTCGGGTCATAGCCGTAGCGCGACATCACCGGCAGCGAGATC
>DATKJN010000702.1:0-11122 GCA_035543655.1 Burkholderiaceae bacterium
TCGACATCGAGCACGACCAAACGCTCGATCACCGCATGGCGCGCCAGTCGCAGCGCCGAAGCCAGCGAGCCGCCCTGCTGCAGCAGGTGCGTGACCAGCGTGTCGATCGCCGCTGCATCGGGCACGCCGGGTGCCAGCTTGGCAATCTCGCTGCCAAAGCGTCGCCGCACGCGCTGGACGTAACGGCTGTAGTCGGCCCCGGCCGGCGCCGCGTTGTGCGTGTCGGTGGCAGCGGAAGGCACGGTGCCGTCGGTGTGCACGTCGAACTCGGGGGTCTGTGCTAGATTGGTCCGACCCCGGGGGAGCGCTCCCACGAGCCGACGTGCACGCGCATGCGCGCGGTGTCGCGGCGCGACTTGAGCCCGTATAGCTTCATCCGATGTCCCCCGCCTCCCCAGTCATCGCGTCGCGCGGCTCCTTTTGGCGTTGGTCGACCCGCGCCTTGCGGCTGTTGGTCGGCGTGTTGCTGCTGTCGTGGAGCCTACTGCTGGTCGCGTGGCTGACCCTGCACTGGGGGATTTTGCCCCGAATCGACGAATGGCGGCCGCGCATCGAGGCGTTGGCCAGTCGCGCGCTCGGCGCTCCGGTGCGCATCGGCGAGATCCAGGTGCGCTCGCGCGGCTGGATCCCGGCGGCCGAGCTGCGCGACGTGGTGCTGCTCGACCGCTCGGGCCGCGAGGCGCTGCGTTTGCCGGGAGTGCACGCAGCGCTGTCGGTGCCTTCGTTGATGGCGTTTCGGCTGCGCTTCGAACAGCTGCTCATCGATGGCGCCGAGCTGGTGGTGCGGCGCGACGCGAACGGGCGCATCAGCGTCGGCGGGCTCGACCTGGGCGGCGAGATGCGCAGCGACGACGACGGCGGCAATCCAGCTGCGGACTGGTTCTTTCAGCAGCGCGAGTTCGTGATCCGCGGCGCAACCGTCACCTGGATCGACGAACAACGCGGTGCGGCGCCGCTGCAGCTCACCGACGCCTCGATGGTGGTGCGCAACGGTCTGCGGCAGCACGACTTGCGCATCGATGCCACGCCGCAGGCGACCTGGGGTGACCGCTTCACGCTGCGCGCGCGCATGAACCAGTCGCTGGTGGCGCGCGCGGGCGACTGGCGCCACTGGCGCGGCACCGTCTTTGCCGAACTGCCGCACGTCGATGTGGCACAGCTGCGCTCGTACGTCGATCTGCCGTTCGAGTTGCGCGAGGGGCGCGGCGCCATGCGGGCCTGGGTCGACATGGCCGAAGGGCAGCCCGGCGCGGCCACCGTCGACCTGGCCCTGCGCGATGTCGGGCTGCGCCTGTCCAAACAGGTGCAGCCGCTGCAATTCGAGCACCTGAGCGGCCGGCTCGATGGCGAACAGGGCCCGCAACACGCACGCGTGTCGGCACGCCGCCTCAATTTCGCCACCACCGACGGCGTGATGTGGGCCGACAGCAACGTCGACGCCAGCTGGCGATTTGCCGCCCGGCCGACGGGCGAGACCGAACTCACCGCCGGCGAGGTCAGCGCCGACCGGCTCGACCTGGCGACCATCGCGCTGATCGCTGCGCGCGTGCCGCTGGGCGACGCCGTGCGCAAGGGCCTGGCCGAACTGGCGCCGCGCGGCACCGTGCACGACCTCGTCGCGCGCTGGGACGGGCCGCTCGATGAGCCGCGCCACTACCAGGCCCGCGCACGCATCAAGGGCTTGTCGATCGCGGCCGGCTCGGCGGCACAAGGTGTCGGACGACCGGGCTGGCGCAACGCCGACATCGATTTGCAGGCCAGTGACACCGGTGGCGACGCGCGCCTGTCGATGGCCGACGGCGTGATGGAGTTCCCCGGCGTGTTCGACAAGGCGGCGGTGCCGCTGCGCCGCTTCGACGCACAGCTGGCATGGCGCCTCGGCGAGCCGCGGCCGCAGGGCCGATCGGTCGAGCTTCGTGTCAAAGATGCGCGGTTCGAGAACGACGACACCAAGGGCGAGTTGAACGCCGGCTGGCGCACCGGTGAGGGCGGCGGGGTCGCACGCGGTGGGCGCTTTCCGGGCACGCTCGATCTGCGCGGCAAGCTTGCCGATGCGCGTGCCACCAGCGTGGCGCGGTATCTGCCGCTTGGGCTGCCGGCGAGCGCGCGCGACTATGTGGAGCGCGCGGTGCAGGGCGGCACCGTCACCAGCGCCAGCTTCGAGGTGAAGGGCGATCTGTGGGACTTTCCGTTCCATGGCGCCAAGGCCACGCGCGACTCGGTGTTTCGCATTGCCGGTCAGGCCAGGGATGTGACCTTCGCCTACGTGCCGCATCTGGCGGCTCGCGACAACCAGGCTGCCTACGAATCGCCGTGGCCGGTGATCACGCGCGCCGAAGGCGAGCTGGTGTTCGACCGCAGCAGCATGACCATCCGGCATGCCCAGGGCCGCATCTTCAACACCGAGTTGCGCGGCGTGGCCGTGCAGGTCAAGGACTTCGCCCATGAGCCCGTCGTCGAAATCGATGGCCAGGCACGCGGAGCGCTCGGCGACATGTTGCGCTACGTGAGCACCACGCCGGTCGGCGAGCTGATCGGAGGCGCGCTCACCCAAACGCAGGTGACCGGCAATGCCGACCTGCGACTCGCGTTGCAGCTGCCGCTCGGCCATTCCGACCACACCACGCTGAAGGGCAGCGTGCAGCTGTCCGGCAACGACGTGCGCCTGCGCCCCGACGTGCCCTTGCTGGCCAACGCGCGGGGCCGCGTCGATTTCACGCAAAAGGGCGTGCAGGTCGTCGGCGCCAACGCACGCGCGCTGGGTGGCGATTTGGCGTTCGACGGCGGCACCTCGCCCGACGGCGCGCTGCGCTTCACCGGCCAGGGCACGGTCACCGCCGACGGCCTGCGGCGCGCCACCGAGTTGGGTGCTGCTGCCAAGCTGGCGGCATCGGTGCAAGGCCAGGCCGCATACCGCTTGCAGCTCGGCTTCAACAAGGGCCAACCGGAGTTCCTTCTCACCAGCAACCTCGCCGGCCTGGCGCTGAACCTGCCGGCGCCACTCAACAAGCCGGCCGAAGCCACGTGGCCGCTGCGCGTGCAGAGCACGCCGCAGGCCGATGCGATCGGCAACAACGCGATGCCGCGCGATCAGTTGCGCATCGAGCTCGGCAGCGTGGTGCAGGCCAATTACCTGCGCGAGCTGGGTGCGGCGGGTCCGCGTGTGCTGCGCGGCGCGATCGGCATCAACACTCCGGCACCGCCGCCGGTCCCCGGGGCACAGGCGCTGGCGGAGTTCACACAACCGGTATCGCTCGACGCCTGGCGCGCGGTGCTGGCTGCCGCCGCGACCGGTGCCGGCGCGAGCGGTCCCGACTCGGGCTACCTGCCGCGGCAGATCACGCTGCGCGCACGCGAGCTCACCGTATCGGGGCGCCGCTTCACGGCGGCGCAGGTCGAGTTGCAGCGCAGCGACGACGCATGGCGCGCCAAGCTGCAGTCCGATCAGATCGTCGGCACGGCCGAGTACCGCGAGCCGCGCAGCGCCGCCGCGGCGGGCCAGGTGCAAGCCCGCCTGTCGCGCCTGCACCTGGCGGCCGAGCCGGCACCGACGGTCCCGCGCCCCGAGCCGACGATCGACGTGGCGCCTTCGTCGGTGCCGGCGATGGACGTGGTGGTCGAAGACTTGGAATGGCGCGGCCGCAAGCTCGGCCGCGTCGAGATCGAGGCGGTGAATCGCACGGCGCCCGGCACATCGCAGCGTGAGTGGCGCCTTCAGCGGCTGTTGATGCGCATGCCCGAGGCCACGTTGACGGCCAACGGTCAGTGGGCCGCCGTGCCCGGCGCCAGCGGCGCCGCGAGCCGCCGCATGCTGCTCAACCTGCAGCTCGACCTGGCGGAAAGCGGTGCATTCGTCGAGCGCCTGGGTTTCGGCAAGACGCTGCGCGGCGGCAAAGGCAGGTTGTCGGGTGAGCTGGCTTGGTCGGGCTCGCCGCTGTCGCTCGACGTGCCGAGTCTCGACGGGCAAATCACGCTGGCACTGGAGGCGGGGCAGTTCCTGAAGGCCGACGCCGGCGCCGCCCGGCTGCTCGGCGTGCTGAGTTTGCAGGCGCTGCCTCGTCGGCTGTTGCTCGACTTCCGCGACGTGTTCCAGGAGGGTTTTGCCTTCGACAAGATCGAAGGCGACATCAAGCTGGCCGCCGGCGTGGCGGGCATCAGCAGCTTGCGCATGCACGGGGTCAATGCCACCGTGCTGATGGACGGCAAAGCCGACATCGCACGCGAAACGCAGGACCTGCGTGTGTTCGTCGTGCCCGAGATCAATGCCGGCACCGCGTCGCTCGCCTACGCGGCGATCAACCCGGCGATCGGCCTGGGCACCTTCTTGGCGCAATGGCTCTTGCGGCGGCCGCTGATCGCGGCCAACACGCGCGAATTCCACGTGACCGGCAGCTGGGACGACCCCAAGATCGATCGCATCGAACGCAAGCCGGCGGAAGCGGCCAGCACCACCGGCACACAATGAAGCCACCGTCGAAGGCCAACGAGGAGCCTGCCGCATGAAAGTCGCTGCGCTGCAGATGGTGTCGGCCACCGATGTGAGCCGCAACCTCGACGTCGCTGCCAGCCTGATCGACGAGGCGGCACGCGCCGGCGCCCAGCTGGTTGCTTTGCCCGAGTACTTCTGCCACCTCGGCCGGCGAGACACCGACAAGCTGGCCATCGCCGAAGCCGACGGCAACGGACCGATCCAGCAGATGCTGGCCGATTGCGCCCGGCGCGCCGGTGTGTGGGTGGTGGGTGGCACGCTGCCGATGCGCACGGCCAATGCAGAGCGCGTGCGCAACAGCTGCTGTGTCTACGCGCCCGGTGGCCAGCGTGTCGCGCGCTACGACAAGATCCACTTGTTCGCCTACGACAACGGACGCGAGCGCTACGACGAAGGTCGCGTGCTCGAGGCCGGCGACACACCGGTGGCGTTCGACGCGCTCGGGCTGCGCATCGGTCTGTCGGTGTGCTACGACGTGCGCTTCCCCGAGCTGTATCGCCGGTTGTGCGCGCCGCCGTGCGACTTGATCTGCGTGCCGTCGTCGTTCACGCACACCACCGGATCGGCGCACTGGGAGCTGTTGCTGCGCGCGCGTGCGGTCGAGAACCAGGCCTACGTGATCGCGCCGGCGCAGGGTGGCACGCACGAGAACGGCCGCCGCACCTGGGGCCACAGCATGATCGTCGACCCGTGGGGCGAGGTGCTCGCGGTGCGCGACGAAGGCGCCGGCGTGGTGATCGCCGACATCGACCCCGCGCGCATCGCCGCCGTGCGCACGCAGCTGCCGGCGCTGACGCACCGGCGCGCTGACCGGTGAGCCGCCGCGTCACGGCGCGGCCAGGTCCATCGTCCAGTAGTTGCTGTACGTGTTGCTCGCGCCAGCGGGCACGCACGCCACGCCGACGTCGCGCAGCGCGGGGTGCATGATGTTGGCGCAGTGGCCGTCACTGGTCATCCAGCCGTCCATCACCTCTTGCACGGTGCGGTAGCCGGCAGCGATGTTCTCGGCCGCGAGGCGCCAGCCGTAGCCGGCGTCGCCGATGCGCTGCGCAGGGCTGCTGTTGTCGCTGCCCGTGTGCGAGAAGAAGTTGTGGCTCGCCATGTCCTGCGAGTGCCTGGTTGCGGCGGTCACCAACACCCCATGCCATTGCAGCGGCCCCGTCGCAGCGAACGCGCCGCGCGCGCCGCACTGGGCGCCTGCCGCGCGCACGGCGTTCACGCGCTGCAGCAGATCCGCCTGGAAGTTGGCCAGGCCGCAGGTCGGGCCCGCGCCGTTGCCGCCCGGTGCACCCGCAACGGGATCCGGGCTGTCCGAACCGCCGCCGCATGCGGCCAGGGCCGCGACGAAGATCCACGGCGCCGTGCGCAGCGGCAAGGGCAATCGATGAGGGGCGGTGTTCATTCAGCGCGCTTCAGCGGCAAACGCCGTGCCGCCGGCCGGCTCAACGCCGGCCGAACATCATCTGCCGGGCCAGCATCGACTTGACCGGCCGCGCGGCATTGAGCAGCGCCAACGCACTGCCACGCGCCAACCCCGACCCAGGCCAGCGCCAGGTGAAGCTGCGCGCCAGGAAGTCGGTGGTGGCGATCATGGCCCAGCGGTCCGGCGCGCGCGCCCATTCGATGCGCCGCAGGGCGGTGGGCAGCGAAGGCGCATCACGCAATGCGGTGACGAGTGCGAACGCGTCGCGCAGGCCGAGGTTCAGGCCCTGGCCGGCCACCGGATGCAGTGTCTGTGCGGCGTTGCCGATGCGCACCGTGCGACCGTGCACGAGTGTCGTCTCGGCGTTCAGTCCGAGCGCAAAGCGCTTCAGCGGCGCGATGTCGACCACACGACCGGCCACATCGGGCAGCAGCATGTTGAGCAGCGCGATGCGCTGTGCATCGGCGAGCGGCTCCACCGGGTCGTCGTTGGACGGCACGCACCACACCAGCGCGGCACGGCGCACGGTCGTCGTCGCACCCGGCGCATCGGCCGACGGCAAAGGCAACAGCGCCAGCGGGCCGCTGCCGGTGAAGCGCTCCACGGCCTGGCCCGGCGTGCCACCGTCCAGGCCCACTTGGCCGACCCAGGCGGTCTGGCCGTAGTCGTGCGTCAACGCCTTGCGGGCCTGCTCGGCGAACACGCCGCCCTCGGCCACGACCGCAAGATCGAACGGTTCGACGATGGCCGCGTCGACCTCGATCACCGAGCCGATGTCCTTCAGGCCCGTCACCGGCGTGCCCCAGCGCGACGACAGGCGCGTCGGCTCGGCCGCACAACGATCGTTCCACAGCCGCTGCAGCGGCGCCACGAGCGCGCCGTAGCTCAACACCGCGCCGAGCATTTCCACGCCCTCGTCGGGCGCGCTCAAACGCACCTCGGGCATGGCGCCCGGCCACAACGCACCGCTCGGCGGCGCCTGCGACACGTGCACCGCGGTGATCGGCTGTGCCGCGCGCTCGGGCCATGCCTGCAGGCGCCGCAGCAGTTGCACGCTGCCCAGCGACAGCGCCAGCGTGCGCGGATCGGCCGACGGGTCTTGGTCGGCGCGGCGTGCGTCGAACACGCACACCTGCGCCTGCGGCAGGCGCTGTGCGGCGAGCAGGGCCAATGCCAGGCCCGCCGGCCCGGCCCCGATCACCGCCACACGCAACGAATTCGACGTCTTTGTCACGACACGCCCCAAGGGGTGAGGGCGGGCACGCCGCCACCATGACCGTATTATTCGCCGCACCCGGATGTCCGGGGTTCACGCGTCGAGGAGAAAGCTCCATGGGCCTGATGGACTTCATCAAGAAACAGTTCATCGACATCCTGCAGTGGACCGAACAGGGCGACGGCGTCCTGGCTTGGCGCTACCCGATGGCGGACATGGAAATCCAGTACGGCGGCTCGCTCACCGTGCGCGAAAGCCAGATGGCGGTGTTCGTCAACGAGGGCAAGGTGGCCGACGTGTTCGGCCCCGGCATGTACAAGCTGACGACGCAGACGCTGCCGGTGCTCACCTACCTGAAGAACTGGGACAAGCTGTTCGAGAGCCCGTTCAAGAGCGACCTGTATTTCTTCAGCACGCGCCAACAGATCGACCAGCGCTGGGGCACCAGCCAGCCGGTGACGATCCGCGACAAGGATTTCGGCGCCGTGCGGCTGCGCGCGTTCGGCAACTACAACTACCGCATCGCCGACCCGAAGAAGTTCCACACCGAGATCTCGGGCACGCGCGACACCTACACGGCGGCCGATGTCGACGGCCAGCTGCGCGGCCTGATGCTGCAGCACATCAGCGACGCGGTGGCGCGCTCGGGCATCGCGTTCCTCGACCTGGCGGCGAATCAGATCGAGTTCGCCAAGCAGATCCAGGAAGCCACCGCGCCCAGCTTCGAGGCCATCGGCCTCAAGCTCGAAGGCGTGACGGTGCAGAACGTGTCGCTGCCCGAGGAGCTGCAGAAGATCCTCGACCAGAAGATCGGCATGGGCATGGTCGGTGGCGACATGGGCAAGTTCATGCAGTACCAGACCGCGCAGTCGATTCCCAAGTTCGCCGAAGGCGCGGGCAACGGCGGTGGCGGCATCGCCGGCGACGCGATGGGCCTGGGTGCCGGCGTGGCGCTCGGCCAGGTGATGGCCCAGCAACTCAACCAAGGCTTGCAAGGGGGCGCCGCCGGCGGCGTGAAACCGGCCGAGGTGATGGCCACGCTGGAGAAGTTGGGCGAGCTCAAGGCCAAAGGCGTGCTGACCGAAGAGGAGTTCGCCGCCAAGAAGGCCGAGCTGCTGAAGAAGCTCAGCTGATCGGTCCAGACCTCACGACCGAGCCGCCGCACACGCAGTGAAGCCGCTCTAAGCGACGCGTGGCGACCTCTCCGCAGCGCGCCTACCGCGCCGCGTGCCCGAATTGCGGCGCGCCGGTGGAGTTTCGCTCGGCGGCGTCGGCGAGCGCGGTGTGCAGCTTCTGCCGCAGCACGCTGGTGCGCGATGGCGACGCCTTGCGCCGCATCGGCACCAGCGCCGAACTGTTCGACGACCATTCGCCGCTGCAACTCGGCGCGTCCGGCAAACACCAGGGCTCGGCGTTCACGCTGGTCGGCCGGCTGCAGTACGGCTACGCCGAAGGCACCTGGAACGAATGGCACGCGCTGTTCGACAGTGGCAAGAGCGGCTGGTTGTCGGAAGACAACGGCGCCTATGTGTTCGCGTTCGACGCACCGTTGCAAGGCGCTGCGCCGCCGGCCGATGAGCTGATCGCGGGTGAACGCCGGCTGGTCGACAACGCGGCGTGGAGCGTCGCATCGGTCACCCGCGCCAAGCTGATCGCCGCGCAAGGCGAGCTGCCGCGTCCGCCGCGGCTCGATGGCACCGAGTTCGTCGTCGCCGACCTGCGCAACGAACGCGACGAGGTCGGCACGCTCGACTATGGCGAGCCGGCGGCGGTGTCCTGGTCGATCGGTCGCGCGGTGCGCTTGGCCGATCTCGCGATGGCGGGCCTCGCCGAAGCGTCGGAGAAGACGCTGTCGGGCAAGGGCTTCCAGTGCCCCAACTGCGGCACGCCGCTCGAATTGAAGCTGTCGACCACGCAGTCGGTCACCTGCCACAACTGCAAGTCGGTGATCGACGTGTCGCAAGGCGTCGGCGCCGACCTGTCGCACTACACCCAATCCAACTCCGGCCACGATGGCGCCGAGCCGCAGATTCCGCTCGGCAGCAGCGGCAAACTGGCGCTCGATGGCCGCGAGTTGTCGTGGCAGGTGGTGGGCTACCAGGAACGCTGCGACATCCCGGATGACGACGAGGAAGAGACCACCTACTGGCGCGAGTACCTGCTGTACCACCGCACCGAGGGCTTCGTGTTTCTGGTCGACAGCGAAGACGGCTGGAGCTGGGCCAAGCCGCTCACGGGTGCGCCGCAGGTGCGCGGCGACAACGCCACCTGGCAGAGCCGCACGTACAAGAAGCAGTACAGCTACCCGGCGCTCGTGACCTGGGTGCTCGGCGAGTTCTATTGGCGCGTGCGGCGCGACGAGCGTGCGCTGGTCACCGACTACGTGGGCACCGGCACGGCGGCCAACCGCCGGCTGTCACGCGAGCAGACTGGCAACGAGGTCACGTGGTCGGAGGGCGCCACGCTGGACCCCGCCGTGCTGGCGCGGGCCTTCGCGTTGGCGCCGGAACTCGACAGTGCGCTCAAGCGCCATGCCGGCAAGACCACGTCGCTCGACGGCGGACTGCTGAAGGTGATGCTGATCGTCGCGGTGGTGCTGGTGGTGCTGGGGCTGGGTTTCTGTTCCAGCCGGAGCAGCGATTGTTCGCAGGTGCGCGCGACGTTCGGCGAGGCGAGCAACGAATACCAGCAGTGCCTGCGTTCGCGCGGCAGCGGGGGCTTCCGCAGCAGCGGCGGCTCCTTCGGCGGCTACAGCTCGGGCGGCGGGCACAAGTGATCTGGATGCGGACTTTTCTGTAGGAGGTGAACCATGGGACTGGAATGGCTGAAGCCCAACGTGATCCTCGGCACGATCCTCTACGCCGTCATCGGCGTGGTCGTGCTGTGGCTCAGCTTCGTCGTGATCGACAAGATCACCCCGTACAAGCTGTGGGACGAGATCTGCGAGAAGAAGAACCTCGCGCTGGCGATCGTGGTCGGCGCGATGTTCATCGCGATCGGGCAGATCGTCGCGGCGGCGATCCACGGCTGACGTCGCAGCCCCCGGGCTAACGAGGTGAGCACCGCGCAGTTGCCGGGCGCCGCGCCGCCGCCGGTGCGTGGCGAGGAGCGCGCGGCACCCCGCGCCGCCGAGGTCGCGCTGCTGGTCTCGGTGTTCGTGGTCGCGGCCTGTGGGCTGGTGTACGAGCTGGCCGCCGGCGCGCTCGCCAGTTATCTGCTCGGCGACTCGGTGCTGCAGTTTTCCACCGTGATCGGCACCTACCTGTTCGCGATGGGCATCGGCTCGTGGCTGTCGCGCCATGTCGAGCGCGACCTGGTGGCGCAGTTCCTGCGCATCGAGCTCGCGGTGGGGCTGATCGGCGGCCTGCTGCCGGCGGCGTTGTTTGCGGCGCACAGCGTGTTGCCGGCCGGTGCGGGGGCGTCGTTCCGTGTGCTGTTGTACGGCCTGGTGTTGATCGTCGGCACGCTGGTGGGCCTGGAGATCCCGCTGGTCATGCGCATCCTCAAGCGCCACTTCCGCGAACGGTATGCGTTGAAGGAGCTGGTGTCGCAGGTGCTGACCTTCGACTACCTCGGTGCGCTGATGGTTGCGGTGGCATTTCCGTTGTTGCTGGTGCCGCAGCTCGGCCTGGTGCGCACCGGCGTGTTGTTCGGCCTGTTCAACGCCGCCGTCGCGGTCTGGGCGCTGTGGCTGTTTCGCGGCGAACTGGTGCGCTGGCGCAGTCACGCGTTGGCCTGCAGTGCGGTGACAACGACCTTGGTGGCCGCGCTGTTCGGCGCCGATGCATTGACCAGCTGGGCCGAGGACCGCTTCTACGGCGACGGCGTGATCGTGCGCGAGTCGAGTGACTACCAACGCATCGTCGTCACCTCCGGGCCCACCGGCGTGCGGCTGTACCTGAACGGCAACCTGCAGTTCCACTCGCGCGACGAATACCGCTACCACGAGGCGCTGGTGCATCCCGCGCTGGCGGCGCAGGGCGCGCCGCGCAAG
>DATKJN010000703.1:0-4683 GCA_035543655.1 Burkholderiaceae bacterium
CGGACCAAGCTGCTGGTCTACGACAGCGGCCCGGCCTATGCGCGCGACGCCGATGCCGGCCAACGCATCGTCGTGCCGCTGCTGCGCGCCCGCGGTGAAGCGCGAATTCACCGATTGGTCCTGAGCCATCGCGACACCGACCATGTTGGCGGCGCCGAATCGCTGAGCAACGCGTTGCCGATCGACAGCTGGCACACGTCGCTGGCGCCGGCGCACCCACTGCGCACGGTGGCCCGAGACCACCAGTCCTGCGAAGCCGGCCTGGCTTGGCAATGGGACGGCGTGAATTTTGAGTTTCTGCACCCGACCGCCGACGAATTGAAGCGCGAGGCCAAGCCGAACGCGGTGTCGTGTGTGCTGCGCGTGGCCGATGCCACTGGACGCAGCGCGCTGCTCACAGGAGACATCGAAGCACCTCAGGAGGCGGCCTTGGTGGCACGGCTGGGCGAACGGCTGCGCAGCGACCTGCTGCTGGTCCCGCACCATGGCAGCCGCACGTCGTCGACCGACGCCTTCCTCGCAGCGGTGCGTCCGCAGGTCGCGATGGTGCAAGCCGGCTACCGCAGCCGCTTCGGCCATCCGGCGCCCGAAGTGTTGGCGCGGTACCAAGCCCACGGCATCATGCTGGTGCGCAGCGACCGTTGCGGTGCATGGACGTGGGTCGATGGCGCATCCGAGTGCGCCCGCGACGCGCGGCGGCGATACTGGCATTGGACAGAGCAGACCGCGGGTGCGGAAGTTGCTTCCCCTGCCGACGCAGGAGAAAGGCGTCCATGAAGGCGAGCTTCGACGAGATGAACACCCCTGGCGGCGTGCGAGCGCACTACCGCGCATACCGGGAGTGGCTCGACGAACAGCAGGGTGCTTTGATGCAAGCGCGCCGAGAAGAGGCCGAGATGGTGTTCCGCCGCGTCGGCATCACCTTCGCCGTCTACGGCACCAAGGATGAAGACGGCTCCGGCACCGAACGGCTGATCCCGTTCGACGTGATCCCGCGCATCATCCCAAAGAACGAGTGGCAGCACATGCAAGCCGGGCTGCGCCAGCGCGTGAACGCGCTCAACCGCTTCGTGCACGACGTGTACCACGGCCAGGAGATCCTCAAGGCCGGTGTCGTGCCGGCCGAGCAGGTGCTGAAGAACACGCAGTTCCGCCCGGAGATGGTCAACGTCGATGTGCCCGGTGGCGTGTATTCGCACATCGCCGGCATCGACATCGTTCGCGCGGCCAATCCCGATGGCAGCGGCACCTACTACGTGCTCGAAGACAACCTGCGTGTGCCCAGCGGCGTGAGCTACATGCTCGAGAACCGCAAGATGACGATGCGGCTGTTTCCCGAGCTGTTCTCGCTGCATCGCGTGGCGCCGGTGGCGCACTATCCCGACCTGCTGCTCGAGTCGCTGCGCGCGGTGGCGCCGGCCGGCATCAACGAGCCGAGCGTGGTGGTGCTGACACCGGGCATGTACAACAGCGCCTACTTCGAGCATGCCTTCCTCGCGCAGCAGATGGGCGTCGAGCTGGTCGAAGGCAAGGATCTGTTCGTCAAGGATGGTTTCGTCTACATGCGCACCACCCAGGGTCCGCAGCGCGTCGACGTGATCTACCGCCGGGTCGACGACGACTTTCTGGACCCTTCGGCGTTCCGCAAGGATTCGACCCTGGGCTGTGCCGGCCTGCTCGATGTCTACCGCAAGGGCAACATCACGCTGGCCAACGCCATCGGCACCGGCGTGGCCGACGACAAGTCGATCTATCCATACGTGCCCAAGATGATCGAGTTCTACCTCGGCGAGAAGCCGCTGCTGCAGAACGTTCCGACCTACCTGTGCCGCGAATCGAACGACCTCAAGTACGTGTTGAGCCATCTGCCCGACCTGGTCGTCAAGGAAGTGCACGGCGCCGGCGGCTACGGCATGCTGGTGGGACCGGCGGCGACACAGGGCGAGATCGAGGCGTTCCGCGACCAGTTGATCGCCAACCCGACCAACTACATCGCGCAGCCGACGCTGTCGCTGTCGACCTGCCCGACCTACGTGGAATCGGGCATCGCACCGCGCCACATCGACCTGCGGCCGTTCGTGCTGTCGGGCGAGACGGTGCAGATGGTGCCAGGCGGCCTGACGCGCGTGGCGCTCAAGGAAGGCTCGCTGGTGGTCAATTCGTCGCAAGGGGGCGGCACGAAGGACACTTGGGTGCTGGAGATCTGACCATGCTGTCGCGAACGGCAGACCACCTGTTCTGGATGGCTCGCTACATGGAGCGGGCGGAGAACACCGCGCGCATGCTCGACGTGAACTACCAGACCTCGCTGCTGCCGCAGTCGGCCGACCGTGCAGAGCAGGGCTGGCGCGGCATGCTGGGCATCAGCGAGCTGACCGGCGCTTACGAACTGCGCCACGGCAAGATCGATCCGCGCCACGTCATGGACTTCATGGTGCGCGACGAGACCCATCCGTCGAGCATCGTCGCGTGCCTTCGCGCGGCACGCGAGAACGCGCGTGCGGTGCGCGGCACCATCACGACCGAGCTTTGGGAAACCACCAACCAGACCTGGCTCGAGTTCAACCGCATGTTGCGCCAGGTCGGTTTCGAACGCGATCCGAGCGCGTTCTTCGAGTGGGTCAAGTTCCGCTCGCATCTGTCTCGCGGCGTCACGGTGGGCACGATGCTGCAGGACGAGTCGCTGCACTTCATCCGCATCGGCACCTTCCTCGAGCGCGCCGACAACACGGCGCGCCTGATCGACGTGAAGTTCCATGCGCTCAACGGCGACTACTTCGGCCGCGAGCAAAACGATGACTCTCCTGAGATCGACTTCTACCATTGGTCGGCGATCCTGCGATCGGTGTCCGGCTTCGAGATCTACCGCAAGGTCTATCGCAACGTGATCGTGCCGGAGAAAGTGGCCGAGTTGCTGATCCTGCGGCCCGACATGCCGCGCTCGCTCGCCAGTTGCATGAACGGCGTCGTCGACAACCTGAAGCTCGTCGCCAACGCACAGAGCGCCGACACCGAGCGCCGCGCCGGGCGCTTGAAGTCAGACCTCGAGTTCGGCCGCATCGACGAGATCCTGGCCACCGGCATCCATGCGTACCTGACGCACTTCCTCGACCGCGTGAACGACATCGGCGCTGGCATCAGCCGGGACTTCTTGGTGCCGGCATGAGCGCCGCTCGGCCGCTCCGAAGGCGCTTGCGCCCCCGGTGCCATGAGCGGGCTCCTGCGGATCCCAGGGGAACGGCGTGCAGCGCCGAGGGCACACGATGAGCATTCATGTCGCGCTGAATCACGTCACGCACTATCGGTACGACCGGCGGGTGGCGCTTTCGCCGCAGGTCGTTCGCCTGCGGCCGGCACCGCATTGCCGCACCTCGATCCTCAGCTACTCGCTGCGCATCGAGCCGGCCGAGCACTTCATCAACTGGCAGCAGGATCCGTTCTCCAACTACCTCGCGCGCCTGGTCATCCCCGAGAAGACCACTGAGTTCAAGGTCACGGTCGACCTGGTGGCCGAGATGTCGGTCTACAACCCGTTCGACTTCTTTCTCGAGCCCGGCGCCGAGAAGTTTCCGTTCGCCTACGACGACGCGCTCAAGCAGGAGTTGGCGCCGTACCTGGTCGCCGAGCCTGCGACGCCGCGCTTCAAGAGCTTCCTCGCCACGATCGATCGCAGTGAGCAGCGCACGATCGACTTCATGGTGGCGCTGAACCAGCGGCTGCAGAAGGACATCCGCTACCTGATTCGCATGGAGCCCGGCGTTCAATCGCCCGAGCAGACGCTGCAGCAGGCATCGGGCTCGTGCCGCGACACCGGCTGGCTGATGGTGCAGACCTTGCGCCACCTGGGCCTCGCCGCACGGTTTGCCTCCGGCTACCTGATCCAGCTGAAGCCCGACGTGAAGGCGCTCGATGGGCCGAGCGGCACCGAGGTCGATTTCACCGACCTGCATGCATGGTGCGAGGTGTACCTGCCGGGCGCCGGATGGATCGGGTTCGACCCCACTTCGGGCCTGCTGGCCGGAGAAGGCCACATCCCGCTGGCGTGCACGCCGCAGCCGTCGAGCGCGGCGCCGATCAGCGGTGCGGTCGACGACTCGGAAGTGGAGTTCGCGCACACGATGCGCATCGCGCGCATCTGGGAGTCCCCCCGCGTCACGCAGCCGTACAGCGACGCGCAGTGGGCCGCAGTGCTCACGTTGGGCAAGAGCGTCGATGAAAAGCTGGTCGCCGGTGACGTGCGGCTCACCATGGGCGGTGAGCCCACCTTCGTGTCGGTGGACGACCGCGATGGCGCCGAGTGGAACACCGACGCGCTCGGGCCCACCAAACGCGTCTACGCGCAGGACCTGGTGAAGCGCCTGCGCGATCGCTACGGCCGTGGCGGCTTCCTGCACTTCGGCCAGGGCAAGTGGTACCCGGGCGAGCAGTTGCCACGCTGGGCGCTCAGCGTGTACTGGCGCAGCGACGGCCAGCCGTGCTGGCGCGATCCGTCGCTGTTCGCCGATGAACGCGAGGCGCATGGCTACACCAACGCCGACGCCAAACGATTCATCGAGGCCCTGACACGCCGTCTCGGTCTCACGGGCGATCACATCCAGACCGGCTACGAGGACACCTGGTACTACCTGTGGCGCGAACGCAAGCTGCCGGTCAACGTGGATCCGTTCGATGCGCGTCTCGACG
>DATKJN010000704.1:0-8638 GCA_035543655.1 Burkholderiaceae bacterium
CGATGTGGGTGATGCCCTGGAACGCATCGTCGATCACCACCGCGAGTTGGTAGGCGAAGATGCCATCGGCGCGCTTGACGACGAAGTCGCCGACCTCGCGGGTCAGGTTCTGGCGTTGGCGGCCCAGGCGACGGTCGGTCCAGCGGATGGTGATGTCTTCGTTGCCGAGCACCGTCAACACCCGCATCGCGCGCGCCGGCTTGCCGCCCAGCCCGGCGCGGCAGGTGCCCGGGTACACACGTTCGTCGTCGCGCTCCTGCAGGAAGCCCAGCGTGATGAGCACCTGCTCGACCTCGCGCCGGCTGCAGCCGCACGGGTAGACCTGGCCGGCCTCGGCGATCTGCAGCAGTGCCTCTTCATAGGCCGCAAGGCGCGTGGATTGCACCAGCGGCTCGTCGTCGCCGATCAGGCCGCAGATCGCGAGCTGGCCGAGGATGATCTGCTCGGCGCCGAGTTCGTTGCGCGGCGTGTCGAGGTCTTCGATGCGCACCAGCCAGCGCCCGCCGTGCGCACGCGCGTCGAGCCAGCTCGCCAGCGCGGCCACCAGCGAGCCGTCATGCAGCGGGCCCGACGGCGTGGGGGCGAAGCGACCGACGTAGCTGGTCATGTCAGCGCCGCCCGGCCGCCCGAAGGCCTGACGCCCCCTCGGGGGGCAGTGAGCGAAGCGAGCGTGGGGGCGTCATCTCAATCCACGTCCGCCGGCAGGCCGAGGTGTCGTTCGAGCAGCGCCTGGCGCGTGGTGGCGCTGTCGAGCTGCTTGAGCCACCACTGCAGCGCGAGGCCCTGCGGCGGTTTGCGCGGTTTGCCGATCGCGTCGGCGCGCCATGCGTAGACCATGCGCGCCCGTGGCGAGCCGCGACGAACACGCTTGGCCACCAGCAGCCCGTTGCGGATGTGCGAGCGCACCAATGGCTCGGGCAGGTAGCCGCAGCCCAGGCAGCGCAGCTGGGCCTCGATCTTGGCTTGCATCGACGCCACCGTGAGCACGTCCTGGCCGCTCAGCAGGTTGTAGGTGGCCGGCGCCAGGCGCTGGGCGGAATCGGCGACGGCGATGGCGCGGTGTCGCTGGATCTCGTCGTCGGCCAGTGGCTCGTCGAGCGCGGCCAGGGGATGGTGCGGTGCAACCACGAAGACGAACGCCACCTCGCCGAGCGGCCGCGTTTCGATGTGCTTGTCGTGCACGCTGTCACCTGTGAGACCGATCGCGAGATCGGCCTGGCCGGTGACGAGCGCCTCCCACACGCCGGTGAGCACTTCGGTGCGCAGGCGCAGCTGCGTGCCGCTGCCCTCCTTGGGACAATGCGAGTAGAAGCTCTCGATCAGCTCGAACAGCGTGAGGCGCGACACGATGCCGTCGGCGGCGATCGTCAGGCTGGCTTCCCAGCCGGTGGCCACGCGGCGCACGCGGTTGGCCAGCGAGTCGACCTCGCCGAGCACGCGCCTGCCATGCTCGAGCAGCTCCTCGCCGGCCGCGGTGAGCTTGGCCTGGCGCGAGCTGCGGTCGAACAGCAGCACGTCGAGCGCCTCTTCGAGCTGGCGCACGTTGTAGGTGAGGGCAGAAGGCACCTTGCCCATCTCGCGCGCTGCGGCGGCAAAGCTGCCGGTGCGTGCGATCGTGTCGATCATGCCGAGCGCCTCGGGGGTCAACGCATCACGCCGCGCGAAGCTCATCGATGCACGCTTGAGGCGCAACCGCGCCACCCCTCCGACAGACATCCAACCGTACGGCGCGGTGCTCAAAGCCCGCTTAGCGCCGTGTGCCTATCGAGCGATGCACACCAGCGGCCGTTTGAAGGCTTCATCATATTTGAATGCCGGCTGCGAACCGCATGCAGAGAACCGCCGGTAACGGCTTCTACAGTCTGGACATCCAATTGAAGGGGAGTGCTCGATGATCACCTTGCGCAAATCCGCCGACCGGGGTCATGCGGACCATGGCTGGCTGAAAAGCCAGCACAGCTTCTCGTTCGCCGACTATCACGATCCCGCGCACATGGGATTCGGCAACCTGCGCGTGATCAACGAGGATCGCATCGCGCCGGGCACCGGCTTCGGCACGCATGGCCACCGCGACATGGAGATCGTGAGCTACGTGCTCGACGGCGCGTTGGCCCATCGCGACAACATCGGCAACGGCGCCACCATCGTGCCGGGTGACGTGCAGCGCATGAGCGCCGGGCGCGGCGTGATGCACAGCGAGTTCAATGCCGCGCGCGACGCCACCACCCACTTCCTGCAGATCTGGATCCTGCCGTCGGAGCGCGGCATCGATCCGGGCTATGAACAGAAGGCATTCACCGAGACCGACAAGCGCGGCCGGTTGCGCCTGGTCGCCTCGCCCGACGGACGCGAGGGCTCGGTCACGCTGCATGCCGATGCGCGCTTGCACGCCGGCTTGTTCGACGGCAGCGAGAAGGCCGAGGTCGCGCTCGAACCCGGCCGCTTGGCCTACGTGCATCTGGCGCGCGGCGCGCTCGACGTGAACGGCCAGCGGCTCAGCGCGGGCGATGCCGCGCTGCTGAGTGGCGAATCGCGCGTGTCGTTGTCGCGCGGGGATGGTGCCGAGGTGCTGGTGTTCGACCTCGCGCCATAGGGCCGCGCGACGGCGGCTCCACGCCCGCTACAGTGCGGGCATGGATGGCATGACGCGCGTGCTCACGCTGCTGCCGCTGGTCGACTGGCTGGCGGTGGTGGCGTTCTTCGCCGCCTGGGTCGGCTACGCGATGTTCGCCAAGCGCCGCGCCGCGGTGCAACCGTCGGTGCTGGGCAGCACCAACCGCTGGCGCAACCAGTGGATGCTGCAGTCGACCCAGCGCGAGAACCGCATAGTCGACGCGGCCGTGATTCAGACGCTCTCGGTCAGCCCGTCGTTCTTCGCGTCGACCACCATCCTGATCATCGGCGGCCTGCTGGCCATCCTCGGCACCACCGACAAGGCCAGCGAGTTCGTCAAGGAGATTCCGTTTGCCGCACGCACGACCACGCTGATCTTCGACCTGAAGCTGGCGCTGCTGACCGGCGTGTTCGTGTTCGCGTTCTTCCGCTTCACCTGGAGCCTGCGCCAGTACACCTTCGGCGCCATCCTGGTCGGTGCGACACCCGAGCACAAGGCGCTGGGCGATGACGACAAGCGGCGCAATGAGTATGCCGACCGCGCCGGTCGCGTGCTGGGCCTGGCGGCGGAAACCTTCAACGATGGTTTGCGCGCCTACTACTTCGCGTTTGCGCTGGTGGCATGGTTCGTTTCGCCGTTTGCCTTCATGGCAGCGACTGCATTGGTGGTGTTCGTGCTGTACCGACGCGAGTTCCACTCCGAGGTGCTGCGCATGCTGCGCCAGGGGCAGTGACGCCGCCGCACCTCAAGGCGCTCCGCCCAGAAAGGCCTTGACCGGCGCCACCGACGCGGCGGCGTCCTCCTCTTGCGGCACGTGGCCGAGGCCGTCGAGCACGACGAGGCGGCTGCCGGCGATGTCGTTCTTGAAGCGCTCGCCCAGCGCCGGTGGAATCAAGCGGTCGCGTGCGCCCCAGATCAGCAGCGTGGGCACCTGCAAGGCGCGCAGGCGCGCAACGTGGGCCGGCACCGACTGCAGATCGATCGCCTGCGCCTGGAAACGCTGCACCAGCGCGCGCCGGTTGCCTTCGCGCAGCGTGATCTCGAAGTAGCGGTCGATCAGCGCCGGCGTCACGCGCGACGGATCACCGTACACCTCGCGCACGCTCGCCTCGACCATGCCGCGCGGCAACAGCCATTCGAAGACTCGGTTGACGCCAGGCAGGCTGGCGACGCGAAAGCCGACCGGCATCGACTCGCTGCGCAGCTCGTAGCCGGCCGCATCGACGAGCACCAAGCGCTGCACCCGTTGCGGCACCAGCGACGCCACGCGCCAGGCCACCTCGCCGCCCAGCGAGTTGCCACCGATCGCAAAGCGATCGACCTTCAGCTCATCGAGCAGGTCGAGCACGAAACGCGCGAGCTCCTCGCCGCCGTAGCCCCTGTCGGCATATCGCCCGGAGAAGGGCCCCGTCAGGCCGAAGCCCGGCAGGTCGAAGGTGATCACGCGGTGCTGTCCACGCAGTGCTGCACTCCAGCCATCCCAGGTGTGCAGACTGGCCGACGTGCCGTGAAGCAGCACCAGCGGCACCGCGTCTCGCGGCCCTTCGTCGCGCAGGTGCACCAGCTGGCCGTGCAGGTCGATGAACTGCGACGGCGGCAGCGCCCAACGCGCCACCAGCGATTGCACACTTCGGTCTGGAGCGCGAGACAGCGCAAGCGCCAGCGCGCTGGCCATCAACAGCAGCCCCACGACCCGCGGCAGCCAACGGCCCATTGCGTGGTGTGTGCGCGTTACAGGCGCGCGAGTCGGTTTCGCGGCGCGGTCATCGGCGCATTGTAGAAGTTGCGACGCGCCCGTTGTGGCGGTGCATGCTCCCTACAATCTCGCACATGGCATTCGTTCATCTGCGCACGCACACCGAGTATTCGGTGGTCGACGGCACGCTGCGCGTGGACGATGCCGTGCAGGCCGCTCGCGCCGACGGCCAGGTGGCGTTGGCGATCAGCGATCTCGGCAACCTGTTCGGTGCAGTGAAGTTCTATCGCGCGTGCCGCAGCGAAGGCGTGAAGCCGCTGATCGGCGTGGACCTGTGGCTCGAGCCGGTGAACGGCGCCGACAAGCAGGCCACGCGCCTGCTGTTGCTGGTGTGCGGTGCCAAGGGCTACTTGAACCTGTGCCAGTTGTTGTCGCGCGCCTGGACACTCAACGTGCAGCGCGCGCAGGCGTGGGTCAAGTGGGAGTGGCTCGCCGAGTGCCACGAAGGCCTGATCGCGCTGTCGGGCGCCGACGGCGGCGCGGTCGGTGCAGCCCTGCTCGCCGGCGATCGCGAACGCGCGGCCGCGCTGGGGCAGCGGCTGGCAGCCATCTTCCCGGGGCGCTTCTACGTCGAGCTGCAACGTGCCGGCCTGCCGACGAACGAAGCACATGTGCGCTTGGCGGTGTCGCTCGCTGCCGAGCTGAGGCTGCCCGTGGTGGCCACGCATCCGGTGCAGTTCGCCACACCCGATGAGTTCGATGCGCATGAGGCGCGCGTGTGCGTGGCCGAAGGCGAGACGCTGGCCAACCCGCGTCGCATCAAGCGCTTCACGCGCGAGCAGTACTTCAAGACGCAGGCGCAGATGCAGGCGCTGTTCGCCGATGTGCCTGCCGCCATCGCCAACACAGAGCGCATTGCGCAGCGCTGCAACCTGCAGCTCACGCTGGGCGTCGCCAAGTTGCCCGACTTCCCGACGCCGGATGGTTCACCCCTGGACGAGTACTTCCACCGGCTCAGCCACCAGGGCCTCGAGCGCCGGCTGCTGGCGCTGTATCCGCAGGAAGTGGCGCGCGACAAGCAGCGCGCGCGCTACGTCGAGCGCCTGGAATACGAGATCACCACCATCCGCAAGATGGGGTTCTCGGGCTACTTCCTGATCGTTGCCGACTTCATCAACTGGGCGCGCAACAACGGCTGCCCGGTCGGCCCCGGGCGCGGCTCCGGTGCGGGCTCGCTGGTGGCCTATGCGCTGGGCATCACCGACCTCGACCCGCTGCACTACCAACTGCTGTTCGAACGGTTCCTGAATCCCGAGCGTGTGTCGATGCCGGACTTCGACATCGACTTCTGTCAGGCCAACCGTGAGCGCGTGATCGACTACGTGAAGCAGCGCTACGGCCGCGACGCGGTGAGCCAGATCGCCACCTTCGGCACGATGGCCGCCAAGGCCGCGCTGCGCGACGTCGGCCGCGTGCTCGGCATGGGCTATGGCCATGTCGATTCGATTGCCAAACTGATTCCGGCGCCGCCCGGCAAGACGGTGACCTTGGCCACCGTGCCCGAGAAGCCCGACCCGGGCTTGATCTACGCGCGCAAGGAAGCGCCCGAGATCAACCAGCGCGAGGCCGCCGAAGAAGAAGTGGCCGAACTGCTGGCGCTGGCCACGCAGGTCGAAGGCCTGGTGCGCAACATCGGCATGCATGCCGGCGGCGTGCTGATCGCACCGGGCCGCATCACCGACTTCTGCCCGCTGTACCAGCAACCCGGCAGCGAATCGGCGGTGAGCCAGTACGACAAAGACGATGTCGAAGCCATCGGCCTGGTGAAGTTCGACTTCCTTGGCCTGGCGACGCTGACGATCCTCGAGCAGGCGAAGGATTTCATCGTTGCGCGCCATCCGAAGCATGCCGACTTTTCATTCGAGCGCATCGCGCTCGACGATCCAGCGGTGTACCGGCTGTTCGCGCAGGGGCAGACCGAAGCGGTGTTCCAGTTTGAATCGCGCGGCATGCAGGGCATGTTGCGCGACGCCAAGCCCAACCGGCTCGAGGACTTGATCGCGTTGAACGCGATGTTCCGGCCCGGGCCGATGGACAACATCCCGAGTTTCTGCGCGCGCAAGCACGGCCGCGAGCCGGTGGAGTATCCCCATCGGCTGCTGGAGCAGGTGCTCGGCGAGACCTACGGGATCATGGTCTACCAGGAACAGGTGATGCAGGTCGCCCAGCTTCTGGCCGGCTACTCGCTCGGCGAAGCCGACATGCTGCGCCGGGCGATGGGCAAGAAGAAGCCGGAGGAGATGGCCAAGCATCGCGAAAAGTTTCGCGCCGGCTGCGCCGCCCAAGCGATCGACGCCGACAAGGCCGACGAGATCTTCGACCTGATGGAGAAGTTTGCCGGCTATGGCTTCAACAAGAGCCATGCCGCCGCGTATGCCCTGCTCGCGTACCACACCGGCTGGCTGAAGGTGCATTTTCCGGCCGAGTTCTACGCCTCGAACATGAGCGTGGAAATCGACAACACCGACAAGCTGAAGGTGTTGATCGACGACGCCAAGCAGTTCGATGTCGAGTTCGATCCGCCCAACGTGAACCGCGGCACCCACCGCTTCGAGCCGATCGATGCCAAGCGCGTGCGCTACGGGCTGGGCGCGGTGAAGGGCACCGGCCAGGGCGCGATCGAAGCCATCGTCGCGGCGCGCGAAGAGGGCGGCGCATTCCGCAGCCTGTTCGACTTTTGCGCGCGCGTCGATCGGCAGCGGGTCAACAAGCGCGCGGTCGAAGCCCTGGTCAAGGCCGGCGCGTTCGATGCCTTGCATCCGGAGCGAGCTCCGGTGCTGGCCAGCATCGGCCTGGCGTTCGACTGGGCCGACACGCAGGAGGTCAACCAGTCGCAAAGCGGCCTGTTCGACTTCGGCGACTCGCATGCGGCGTCGACCCACGAGCCGGCCTTGGTGGCGGCGGAACCGTTCGACATCCGGCAGCGGCTGTCGTTCGAGAAGGCGGCGCTCGGCTTCTACTACTCGGGTCACCTGTTCGAGCAGTACGCCGCCGAGGTGCGCAGCATCGCCAAGCGCCGCATCGCCGATCTGGTCGATTCGCGTGAGCCGGTGTTGCTGGCGGGCGTGGTGAGCGACCTGCGGATGGTGAACAGCCAGCGGGGGCGGGTGGCGATCTTCAAGCTCGACGACATGAGCGAGCGCATCGAGGCGGTGGTCAACGAAGAACTGCTCGAGACCACGCGCGACCTGCTGCGCGAAGACGAACTGCTGGTGGTGCAGGGCCGCGCGCAGCCCGATCGGTTCTCGGGCGGCTTGCGGCTCAACGTGCAGCAGGTGTGGGATCTGGCTGCAGCCCGTGCGCGCTTCGGCCGCTACCTGTCGGTGAGCGTGAATGGCCAGGTGCCGCCGCTGCAGGAACTGTTGCGCCAATGGCCGGTGCGCCGCGTGGCCAACGAGCAGGGCAGCACGACGCTCGGACTGCCGGTGCGCCTGTGCATCGAGCGCAGCGAGGCGCGCGCCGAACTCGACCTCGGCGAAGAGGGCCGCTTCTGGCCCAGCGACGATGCGCTGTTGCGCTGGAAGGCGGTGGCGTATCGCGGCGACGCTGCGATCGTCTACGAGTAGCCGCGGGGCGCCCCGCACGCACCACCGGCGCGGCATCGACCGTGCACGAGTGAACGCCGTTCTCGAACTGGTTGTAATCGACCGTAAACGCGCCCGCCTGCGGTCGCCGCGGTTGCCTCGGCTCGCGTTAGTCTGGAGCGTTCGCCCATTTCGAACGAGAGGATGTCCCCATGAATATCGCGACCCGTGTCCTGTGCGCCTCGCTGGTGGCGGTTGCCGCCGGCACTGCCGGCGCCACCGATGTCGGCGTGTCGGTGCAAGTGAGCCAGCCCGGCGTCTACGGCCGCATCGACATCGGCCGCTTTCCGCAGCCGCAGGTGATCGTCGCGCAGCCGGTGCTGGTGGCGCGCCCCACCGTGGTGGTGGCCCAGCAGGTGCAACCGGTCTACATGTGGGTGCCGCAGGGCCACCGCAAGCATTGGAGCAAACACTGCCACGAGTACAACGCGTGCGGTGCGCCGGTCTACTTCGTGCGGCACGACTGGTACCAAGACCACGTGATGGTGGCGTCGGATTCGCACGGTGGCCAGGGCAAGCATGGCAAAGGGCACGGCAAAGGTCACGGCAAGCCGTGACGATTGACCCGCCGCAAGCTTGAGACGCCGCTGTGTCTGCATGGCCTTGGCTACAGTAGCCGGCCATGTATGAAACCCCGCTGACGGGCCTGGTTCTCACCGGAGGCGGCGCACGCGCGGCCTACCA
>DATKJN010000705.1:0-4007 GCA_035543655.1 Burkholderiaceae bacterium
CGATCGAGCTGAACGAGGGCCAGATCGAGCACATCGTCGCCAACAACGTGCTCGAGCACGTGGGCGACCTGCCGCGCCTGATGACCAACTGCCTGGCGCTGCTGCACACCGGCGGCCGCCTGGAGATCGAGGTGCCGTACGAGCACGCCGCCACCGCCTGGCAGGACCCGACGCACGTGCGTGCGATGAATGAGAACTCGTGGCTGTACTACACCGATTGGTTCTGGTACCTCGGCTGGTTCGAGCATCGCTTCGCGATCGAGCAGTCGGGCTACCTCGACCTGCAGCTGCGCGAGTGCGCGCGCGAACAGGCCGCCTTCATGCGCGTGACCCTGCAGAAGGTGGAGACCACGCTGCGCGAGCGCATGGACGCCCGCACGATGGACGCGCGCCTGCAGTGGCCCGACGACACGCCGACGGCCGAATGGCTGTACCGCCCGAGTGCCGCTGCCGCGGCGCCGGCCGACGCCGAGCTGGCGGTCTGAGCCGCACGACACGAGGACGCGCCCGATGATCATCACGCGCACGCCGTTTCGCATCTCCTTCTTCGGCGGCGGCACCGACTACCCCGCGTGGTCGAACGAACACGGCGGTGAGGTGCTGTCGACCTCGATCGACAAGTACTGCTACATCACCTGCCGCCACCTGCCGCCGTTCTTCGACTACAAGCACCGCATCGTCTACTCGGCGATCGAGAACGTGCAGCACTGGGACGAGATCAAGCATCCCGCGGTGCGCGCGGTGCTCGGCTGGGCCAACTGCAGCAAGGGGCTGGAGATCCACCACGACGGCGACCTGCCGGCGCGCTCGGGCCTGGGCTCGAGCTCGTCGTTCACCGTGGGCCTGCTGCACGCGCTGTCGGCGCTGAAGGGCCAGTACGTCTCCAAGGACCAGCTGGCGCGCGATGCGATCCACATCGAGCAGAACGTGATCGGCGAGAGCGTGGGCTCGCAGGACCAGGTGGCCGCGGCCTACGGCGGCTTCAACCGAATCGAGTTCCTGCCCTCGGGCGGCTTCCAGGTGTCGCCGGTGATCCTGAGCAAGAAGCGCCTGAAAGACCTGCAGAAGCACCTGATGCTGTGCTTCACCGGCTTCTCGCGCATCGCCTCCGAGGTGGCCAAGGCCAAGATCGACAACCTGGCCAAGCGCGCCGACGAGCTGACGCAGATGCGCGCGATGGTCGAAGAGGCGGTGGGCATCCTGAGCGACCGCAACCGCTCGATCGAGGAGTTCGGCGAGCTGTTGCACCAGGCCTGGCTGATCAAGCGCCGGCTGTCCGACAAGGTGTCGAACTCCGACATCGACGAGATCTACGAGCGTGCACGCAAGGCCGGGGCCTTGGGCGGCAAGCTGCTCGGCGCCGGTGGTGGCGGCTTCCTGCTGCTGTTCGCCAGGCCGGAAGACCAGACGCGCATCCGCGAAGAGCTGAAGCACCTGATCCACGCGCCGGTGAATTTCGATGAATCCGGCAGCCGAGTGGTGCTGTACCAACCGAACGGACTGAACTGATGGACCGCGCCAATGCAAGTGCGCTCCAGCGGCGCGTGGCGATGACCACGGCCGAGGAGCTGATCGAGTTCGAGAACGAGGTCGCCGCCGCGTTCAACGCCGGCCGCATCCGCGCCCCGGTGCACCTGTACTCGGGCAACGAGGCGCAGATGATCGAGGTGTTCAAGGACGTGCGCGCGCAGGACTGGCTGTTCTGCTCGTGGCGCTCGCACTATCAGTGCCTGCTCAAGGGCGTGCCACGCGAGCAGGTGATGGCCGAGATCGTGGCCGGCCGTTCGATCTCGCTGTGCTTTCCCGAGCACCGCATCTACTCGTCGGCCATCGTCGGCGGCGTGCTGCCGATCGCGGTGGGTACCGCGATGGCGCTGCAACGCTCCGGCGAAGACGCGCGCGTGCATTGCTTTCTGGGCGAGATGACCGCCGAGACCGGCATCGCGCACGAATCGATCAAGTACAGCCGCAACCACGGCCTGCCGATCCGCTTCATCGTCGAGGACAACGGCAAGTCGGTGTGCACCGACACGCGGCAGGCATGGAACCAGCCGGTGCTGAGCTTCGAGGACCAGCGCGACGACTACATCCACCACTACCGCTACGAAACCCGCTACCCGCACGCCGGTGCCGGCAAGCGAGTTCAATTCTGAGGGCGCGATGAAGTACTTCGACGAGCTCAAGCGCTCGATGAACCACCTGGCGGCCGATCCACGCGTGGTGTTCATGGGCCAGGCGGTCGCTGTCGCGGGCACCGCGATGCGCAACACGCTGGAAGGCGTGGATCCGGCCAAGCTGATCGAGCTGCCGGTGGCCGAAGAGATGCAGATGGGCATGACCACCGGCATGGCGCTGGCGGGCTACGTGCCGGTCAGCGTGTTCCCGCGCTGGAACTTCCTGCTGTGCGGCATGAGCCAGCTGGTCAACCACCTCGACAAGCTCGGCGTGATGGGCTACGACGGCCGCCGTGCGAAGGCAATCGTGCGCACGGGCATCGGCTCGCAGCGCCCGCTGCACCCGCAACACCAGCACGTCGGCGATTACACCGACGCACTGCGCGCGATGTGCACCTCGGTCGAGGTGATCCGCCTCGACGAGCCCGAAGACATTTTCCCCGCCTACGAGCGCGCGCTCGCGCGCGACGACGGCCGCTCGACCCTGCTGGTCGAGTGGGGTGACTACTACGCCGAGAAGTGAGGCGGTCATGACCAAGAGACCCACCTTTCCGCTGATGCGCCACAACATCACCCGCGCCGACCTGGACGCGGTGATCGAGCACCTGAAGCAGGACGACCCGATCCTGACCAACGGCCCGTTGTGCGCCGCCTTCGAAGCCGAGTGGTCGAAGTGGCTCGGCGTCAGGCACAGCGTGTTCGTCAACTCGGGCGCCTCGGCCAACCTGGTCGCGATGGCGCTGCTCAAGATCCGCCACCCCGACGGCGGCGAGGTGATCGTGCCGCCGCTGACCTGGGTGTCGGACATCGCCTCGGTGATGCAGAACGGCTTCACGCCGGTGTTCGCCGACATCGACCGCCGCACGTTGGCGATGGCGCCGCACGAGATCCTGGCCAAGGTCACGCCGCGCACGCGCGCCGTGTTCCTCACCCACGTACAAGGCTTCGACGGCCTGACCGACGGGCTGCTCGCCGAGCTCGACCAGCGCGGCATCCCGCTGATCGAGGACGTCTGCGAGTCGCACGGTGCCACGCACAACGGCCAGCGCCTCGGCAGCTTCGGCTGGGTGTCGAACTTCAGCTTCTACTACGCGCACCACATGAGCACCATCGAGGGTGGCATGGTGTGCACCAACGACCCGGTGGCGTACCAGCAGATCCGCATGCTGCGCTCGCACGGCATGGTGCGCGAGGTCAGCGACGCCGACGTGCGCGGCCAGTGGCAGCGCGACAACCCGGAGCTGAACCCCGACTTCATCTTCGCGTTCCCGGCCTACAACCTGCGCAACACCGAGGTCGGCGCGATCATCGGCCGCTCGCAGCTCAAGCGCCTGGACCACAACGTGGCGCTGCGCACGCGCAACCTGCAGCGCTTTCTGTCGCGCATCGACGGCAAGCGCTACCAGACCGACTTCCTGCTCGAGGGCAGCAGCAACTACGCCTTCAACCTGGTCCTCAACGAGGCCGATCCGGTGTTCGTCGATCGGCTGATGGCCGCGATGCGCGAGTCGGGCATCGAATTCCGCCGCGGCAGCGCCGGCGGCGGCAACCAGGTGCGCCAGCCGTACCTGCGCGGTGTGGTGCCGCACGACCACCACCTGCAGTTCCCGCATTGCGAGCACGTGCACTTCTACGGTTTCTACATCGGCAACTTTCCCGACCTGCGCAACGACGAGATCGATGCGATCTGCAAGGTCGTCAACGCCGTCTGAGGGCCACACATGACCACTGCGATCATCCTCGCCGGCGGCCTGGGCACGCGCTTGCGCAGCGCGGTGCCCGATCTGCCCAAGCCCATGGCGCCGGTGGCCGGGCGCCCTTTCCTGGCGCACC
>DATKJN010000706.1:0-4065 GCA_035543655.1 Burkholderiaceae bacterium
ATGCCGTCGAGCACGAACAGCAGCAGCACGTAGCTGAGCGCGCTGGCGCCCTGCGCCACCGTGAGCCGCACGCCCTTGCCGTCGATGAAGGTGTAGGTGGCGATCACCACGGCGTTGGCGAGCGCATAGCGCAGCGCACGCCGATGGTGCAAGGCCTCGCCCGGATGCGCCAGCCCGACCAGGGCCACGCCCACGGTGATGCCGAGCACGCCAGCCCAGGCCAGCGTGGACAAGGGCTCGCCCAGCACCAGCGAGCTGCCGAGTGCCACCAGCAGCGGCGCGCTGCCACGCATGATCGGATAGGTGAGGCCGAGGTCGCCGTGCTTGTAGGCGCCGGCAAGCGTCACGTAGTAGGCGATGTGCACCACCAGCGAGGCGGCGATGAACGGCCACGACGCGGGCGGCGGCGGCCCGACCAGCAGCAGCGGCGGCAGCGCCACCAAGCTGCCGAGGAAGTGCACCAGCGCGGTGTCCAGCTCCTTGTCGCCGCTGGATTTCACCAGCGCGTTCCAGCCGGCGTGGAGGACAGCGCCGAACAGCACGGCGAGAACGATCGGCCACGTCATGGCCACTTTGACTTCTTTCTTGGTGCGGAGTCGCTGGGTGCCAGCCCGCCGGCCGGGCACGTGCGGTGGGCTCTCAGCCCTTGAGCAGGTTCAAGGCGAAGACCCGGCTCAACCCGGCTCATTCGCTCTTCTGCAGGTCCGAGTCCATCGGCGCCAGCACCGACGGCCGGATGCGCGTGGCGCTCAGTGCGCCAGCCGACTCCAGGATCGGATAGGCGATCGAGCAGATGTGCGAGTTGATGCGCTTGAGATCGCTGATCAGATCGAGATGCAGCGAGCTGGTCTCGATGCTCTGCGTGGTGTTGTCCTGCAGCCGCGCGATGTGGCTGGCCGCGTATTCGTACTGCAGGTCGCGGAAGCGTGCCTTTTCTTCCAACAGCTTGCGCGCGTCGCGCACGTGGCCGTCGAGGAACACACTCATCGCCAGGCGCAGGTTGGCGAGCAGGCGCTCATGCAGGTGGCACACCTCGCCCATGCCGGCATCGGAGAGGCGCCGGTTGGGCCGGACCTTCTTGTCCTCGATGTCCTGCAGCACGCGCTCGATGATGTCGCCGATCTGCTCCATGTTGATGGTGAACGACACCACGTCGGTCCAGCGCCGGCTCTCGCGCTCGTTGAGTGCCTCGCGCGAGATCTGCGTGAGGTACAGCTTGATCGACGTGTAGAGCTCGTCGACCGTGTCGTCCAGCTTGCGCAACTCCTCGGCCAGCACGAGGTCGTTGTTGCGCAACACCGGCAAGATGCCGCGCAGCATCGTCTCCACCACGTCGGCCTGGTGCAGCGCCTCGCGCGCGGCACAACTGATGGCCAGGCTCGGCGTGGCCAGGGCCGACGGGTCGAGGTGCTGCGGCCGCTGGTGCGCGCCGCGCGTCGGCTCCTTGAACACCCGGTTCAGCAGCCGGGCCGCGACGCCGGTGAAGCCGATGAACAGCACCGCCAGCGCCACGTTGAAGCCGAGGTGGAACAGCACCACCTGCTGGTGCAAGCCGCCGCTGACCTCCTGCAGCCACACGTGCGCATAGGGCAGCAGCGGGATGGCGGCGATCGCGCCGATGATCTTGAAGAACAGGTTGCCGATCGCCAGCCGTCGCTCCGCCATCGGCGCGCGTGCGGTGAGGATCACGGCCAACAGGCCGCTGCCGAGGTTGGCGCCGAGCACGAGGCCGAGCGCGACCGTCATCGGCACCATGCCCGACACCGCCAGTGTCGCGGTCAGCAGCACCATCGCCAGGCTCGAATACGACGCCACCGTGAGCAGCGCGCCCACCAGCATGTCGAGCGCCACCTCGTTGGGCAGTGCCGCCAACAGCGTGCGCACCGCGGGCGACTCGGTCAACGGCTTGGTTGCCTCGACGATCAACTGCAGCGACAGCAGCATCAGGCCGAGCCCGATCGCCACGCGGCCGAGGCGCCCGGCCGTGGTCTTCTCCTTCGAGATGAAGGCGACCACGCCGCCGAAGATCAGCAACGGCGACAGCCACGACAGATCGAACGAGAACACCACCGCCATCAGGCTGGTGCCGACGTCGGCGCCGAGCATCACCGCCAATGCCGCCGACAGCGTGACCAGCGATCGGCCGAGGAACGACGTGACGATGAGGCAGGTGGCGGTGCTGCTCTGGATCAAGCTGGTCACGCCGAGCCCAGCGAGCAGCGCCTGCACGCGCGTGGCCATGCCCACCGCCAGGATGTGGCGCAGGTTCTCGCCGAAGACGCGCAGGATGCCGGTGCGGACGAACTGCGTGCCCCACACCAGGAGGGCGACCGCAGCCAGCAGATTGAGCAGATGAACCATGGATCCCGAAATCGTGCACCGCAAGGTGCCGTCCGCCGTGCTCCTTGGTCGATGGCAGACGCGAAGGGCGCATTGTGCGCGCATCGCTGGCGCTGGCTCAGGGCCGGCACCGCGCCAATGCCCACAGGTGCCAACACGTTCGCGCTGCGCATGCCCCGCGCCGAGGCCGCCAGCACCGCTTTGGGCGATTGAAGCCCGCAAATTGCACATTGTCAACAATCGGCAAAATACCGTTGACAGCCAAAAAGCGCGCGCGCTAGGGTGCTGATCCACGGGGAGCGAGGCGCTGCGGACACAGGGTTGTCATGCGTTGCGTGGCAGGCTCGGGCCCGTAATCTGCTTCTTGGCCCCTGCGCCAATCCACTTCTAGGAGTTCCGCCATGCGTCGTATCCCGGGCATCGCCGCCCTGCTCGCTTGCGCCGCGTTCGCGTTTGCCGGCTCGGTCTGGGCCCAGAAGACCACGCTGCTGGTCTACACCG
The DNA here is from genome assembly GCA_035543655.1 of Burkholderiaceae bacterium. GTDB lineage: Bacteria > Pseudomonadota > Gammaproteobacteria > Burkholderiales > Burkholderiaceae_C > JAEUPI01. The sequence continues at coordinate 2,842 of DATKJN010000706.1, forward strand.
CGCTGGAGACCGATCAGCTCAAGGCCTATCAGGAGGGCTTCAACAAGTCCTATCCCGACATCGAGCTGAAGTGGGTGCGCGACTCCACCGGCGTGATCACCGCCAAACTGTTGGCCGAGAAAGGCAATCCGCAGGCCGATGTGGTGATGGGCGTGGCCGCCTCCAGCCTGGCTCTGCTCGACAAGAACGGCATGCTCGAACCGTACAAGCCGCTCAACTACGACGCGTTGATGCCGCAGTACCGCGACAAGAAGAACCCGCCGGCTTGGTTCGGCATGGACGTGTGGGGCGCCGCGGTGTGCTTCAACACCGTCGAGGCGCAAAAGAAGAACATCCCGAAGCCAGAGACCTGGAAAGACCTGACCAAGGCCGCCTACAAGGGCCAGATCGTGATGCCCAACCCCGCCAGCTCTGGCACCGGTTTCTTCGACGTGACCGCGTGGCTCACGCTCTGGGGCGACAAAGAGGGCAAGGGCGACGGCTGGAAGTACATGGACGCGCTGCACGAGAACATCGCGATGTACACCCACTCGGGCTCCAAGCCGTGCAACATGGCCGGCGCCGGTGAATTCGTGGTCGGCATCAGCTTCGAATACCGCGCCAACACCAACAAGGCCAAGGGCGCGCCGATCGACCTCGTGTTCCCGAAAGAAGGCCTCGGCTGGGACCTCGAGGCATTCGGCATCCACAAAGGCACCAAGAAGCTCGACGCCGCCAAGAAGCTCGCCGACTGGGCGTCGAGCAAAGACGCAATGCTGCTGTATGGCAAGAATTTCGCGATCACCGCGCAGCCGGGTGTCGCGGCACCGCTGGCCAACGTGCCCAAGGACTACGAAGCGCGCCTGGTGAAGATGGACTTCGGCTGGGCCGCCGAGAACCGCGAGCGCATCCTGACCGAGTGGAACAAGCGCTACAACAGCAAGAGCGAGAAACGTTGACTTGAGCAACCCCTGGCTTGCCTCGATGACGTCGGCCTTCGCTGGGTCGGCCGGCGCGGGGCAGCCCGATGCCGACGTGGTGGCACGCTACCTGCGCCTGATCGGCATCCGCAAGGACTTCGGCGCGTTCACCGCGCTGTCGAACATCGACCTCGAGATCGCCAAGGGCGAGTTCGTCTGCTTCCTCGGGCCGTCGGGCTGCGGCAAGACCACGCTGTTGCGCGTGATCGCGGGTCTCGAGCGCCCGGACAGCGGCGCGCTGCTGCTCGACGGCAAGGATCTTGCG
>DATKJN010000707.1:0-2816 GCA_035543655.1 Burkholderiaceae bacterium
GTACACCGACTTGATCACGTCGCCGTCTTCCGGCAGGTCGATGCGCTTGATGCGGATGTCCATGATCTTCACGCCGAGCGTGGCCGCGCCCTTGTTGATCGCGTCGAGCTGGCTCTGCACGACCTTGGCGCGATCGTCTGATACCACCTGGCGCAACGTGCGCGAGTTGAACTCATTGCGCAGCGAGTCCTTGATGATCGGCGCAAGGCGCTGGATGGCGATCGACTCGTCGCCGCCGGTGGCACGGAAGAAGGTCGGCACGTTCTCGATCCGGCCGATCGCGAAGAAGTCGACGCTGACGTCCTTCTGCTCCGAGGTGAAATAGCGTTCCGGCTCGGCGTCGAGCACCTGCAGGCGGCGATCGAAGATGCGCGCGCTTTCGACCAGCGGCCACTTGAAGTGCAGGCCGGGGCCGACGTCGGTGCGCACGACCTTGCCCAGGTTGAGCACGATCGCGGTCTGGCCTTCGCTGACGATGTAGATCGAACCGAGCAGCGCAAGCAATGCGGCGGCGACGGCCGCCATCCATGGGGAAAATTTCATCGCGTCACCTCGGCACGCTCGTCCACCCGCTCGCCGCGATCGGCACGCGGATCCGTGGGAGTGGCGGTGATGGTCGGCGCCACCAGGTCGGCGGGCAGCACGTTGGGTACGGAACTGGTTGCTGCCGTCGTCGCGCCCTGCCCCATCGGCACGTAGATCAACTGGCGGCCATCGCCACCGACGACCTTGCGGTTCTCGCTGAGCACCAGTTGCACGGTTTCCAGCCACAGGCGCTTGCGGGTCACTTCCGGCGCCAGCTTGTATTGGTCCAGCAGCAGCGAGAAGCGTTCGGCATCACCGGTGGCGCGCGCGATCGACGCCGACTTGTAACCTTCGGCCACGGTGCGCACGCGCGTGGCCTGGCCACGCGCTTCAGGCACGATCTTGCTGGCGTAGGCCTGGGCTTCGTTCTGCAGGCGGTCCTTGTCCTGCTGTGCGCGGTTGACGTCGTCGAATGCGTCCTTGACCTCTTCCGGCGGGCGCGCATTGGGCAGGTTGAGTTCGGTCACCACCAGGCCGGTCTGGTAGGTGTCGAGCGATGCCTGCAGGCGCTTGCGCCCGGACGCGGCCAACGCGGGTCGCGCGTTCAGCACGGTGTCGAGGTCGGAGCGCCCGACCTGCTCGCGCACCGCGCTCAGTGCGGCCTGCTGCAGCACCTGGTCGGCATCGCGCGAGCCGAACAGGTATTGCTGGGCGTCGCCGACGCGGTACTGCACGTTGACCTCGACGCTGACGATGTTCTCGTCGCGGGTCAGCACCGGGATCGTGTCGCTGAAGGTCTTGATCTGGGTCGCGCTGACCTTGATCACGCGTTCGACCGGCCACGGCAGCTTGAAGTGCGGGCCCGGCTGCATGATGCGTGCGAACTGGCCGAAGCGCAGCACCACGCCGCGCTGCTGCTCGGTGATGAGCACGAAGCAGTTGAAGGCCAGCCACAGCGCGAAGGCCATGCCGGCCCAGCGGCCAATGCCGCCGCCACCGGCCGCGGAACCGCCGGCACCATTGCCGAACAGCCCGCGCAGCGAGTCGAGGAACTGGTCGATGACGCTGCCGCCGCGCCGCGGTCTGCGGCCGTCCTTGCCGGCGCCGCCGGGGGTGTTCCAGGCCATGCCTGCTCCAGGTGATCGGTACGAAAGAACGGCCATCGTGCCTGTTTCGTGGCCGATGTGCCGCAGGTGTGGTGCGTGAAGATTCTAGGTTGGGATGACCGCCGCCTCAATCAACAGGCTGCGCAACGGCTCGCCATGGGCATCGGTCGCCAGGCGTTCGGCATCGGCCGTGGCGAGATCGAGGGTGATCGACCAGCCGTGTTCGTCATGGCTTTCCGCACGCACGGCGCCCAGCGCATGCAGGCGGGCACGCAGGCGACCGGCCGCCGGCGGCAGCCGCAGGTCGCCCTGGATCCGGCGCAGGCCGAGCTTTGCGCCCAGCGCATCACGCAGCAGGTCCAGGCCGGCGTTGTCGCGCGCCGAGATCCACACCCGCTCGCGGCTGCCGTCGGTGGTGTCATGGCGCGGTGCCGCGCCCTCGATCCGGTCGATCTTGTTGTAGACCAGCAACTGCGGGATGTCACCGACGCCGATCTCTTCCAGTACCGCGTCGACCTGGGCGATGCGTTCCTCGCGCAGCGGATCGGCGGCATCGATGACATGCAGCAGCAGGTCGGCTTCGCGTGCTTCGGACAAGGTCGATCGAAAGGCGGCGACCAGTTCGTGCGGCAGGTCGCGGACGAAGCCGACGGTATCCGCCAGCACGATGTTGCCGCCCGGCAAGCCGATCCGGCGCACGGTCGGATCCAGGGTCGCGAACAGCTGGTCGGCGACATACGCGTCCGCACCGGCCATGGCATTGAACAGCGTCGACTTGCCGGCATTGGTGTAGCCGACAAGCGCCACGCGCGGCATTTCGCTGCGCACGCGTGCGCGCCGCATCTGGGTGTTCTGCACTTCGACCTTGTCCAGCCGCCGCTGCAGTTGCTCGAGCCGCTTCTGCAGCAGCCGGCGGTCGGTTTCGAGCTGGGTTTCACCCGGGCCGCGCAGCCCGATCGAACCACCGCGTTGGCGCTCCAGGTGGGTCCAGCCGCGCACCAGACGCGTGGCCATGTGCTTGAGCTGGGCGAGCTCGACCTGCAGCTTGCCTTCGTGGCTGCGCGCGCGCAGGGCGAAGATGTCGAGGATCAGGCCGGTGCGGTCGACGACGCGCCGCTCCAGCGCCTTTTCCAGGTTGCGCTCCTGGCCCGGGCTGAGCGGATGGTTGACCAGCACCAGGTCGGC
>DATKJN010000708.1:0-5075 GCA_035543655.1 Burkholderiaceae bacterium
CATGTTGTTGCGCGCGTAACCGTGCGCCAGCTCGAACATCGAGTAGTTGAGGCTGTGGAAGCCGGCCAGCGTGATGAACTGGAACTTGTAGCCCATCGCGCCAAGCTCGCGCTGGAACTTGGCGATGGTGGCGTCGTCGAGGTTCTTCTTCCAGTTGAAGCTCGGCGAGCAGTTGTACGCCAGCAGCTTGCCTGGGAACTTGGCGTGGATCGCGTCGGCATACGCCTTGGCAAACGCCAGATCCGGCGTGCCGGTTTCGCACCACAGCATGTCGACGTAGGGTGCGTACGCAAGGCCGCGGCTCACCGCCTGGTCCAGCCCCTTCCTGGTGCGGAAGAAGCCTTCGACCGTGCGTTCGCCGGTGAGGAACGGCTTGTCGTTTTCGTCGACGTCGCTGGTCACCAGGTCGGCCGCTTCGGCGTCGGTGCGCGCCAGCAGAACGGTGGGCACCCCCATCACATCGGCGGCCAGGCGAGCGGCCACGAGCTTGGCGACGTTCTCTCGCGTGGGCACCAGCACCTTGCCGCCCATGTGCCCGCACTTCTTCACCGACGCGAGTTGGTCCTCGAAGTGCACCCCCGCGGCGCCGGCTTCGATCATGGCCTTCATCAACTCGAACGCATTCAGCACGCCGCCAAAGCCGGCCTCGGCGTCGGCCACGATCGGTGCGAAAAAGTCGATATCGCCCTTGCCTTCGCTCCACTGGATCTGGTCGGCGCGGGTGAAGGTGCTGTTGATCTTCTTGACGACCTTGGGCACCGAGTCAACCGAATACAGCGATTGATCGGGGTACATCTCGCCGTTGCTGTTGGCATCGCCGGCGACCTGCCAGCCCGAGAGGTAGACCGCCTTCAGACCGGCCTTGACCTGCTGCAGCGCTTGGTTCCCGGTGAGCGCGCCCAGCGTGTTGACGAAGGGCTCGGTGTTGACCAGTGTCCAGAGCTTCTCGGCACCGCGCTTGGCAAGCGTGTGCTCGATCGGCAACGAGCCGCGCAGGCGAACCACATCGGCGGCAGCGTAGCCCCGCTTCACGCCCTTCCAGCGCGGGTTGTCGTTCCACTCGCGATCGAGCGCGGCGGCTTGTTGCTCACGGCTTGCTTGGGTCATGGACAGGCTCCTGATGGATTGATGGGCTATGGCTTGAATGCTGCGTGGCAGCAGCGTAGCCCTCCATCGAGCCGCGCGGAAGGTGTCTGTCTTATAGAAGACAAAGAAAGTTTTGTTTATGAATCAACTAGATAACACGCAAATTCCGGATTGTAGGAGCATCCTACTTCATCATGGAAGAAGACGCTCGCGTGGAGGCGTTTATCATTCTGCAATGCGAAACGCACTTGCCGCATCATGAAACCAACTCAGTCGGCGCCAACCAGCGGTGGTAGATGCGATCGGCCAGCCGCTGCTGTGCGCCCAGATGCCGCACCGTGTCGTCGCGCACTCGCTGCTCGCCGTGCACGCTGTCATGGTGGCGCTGCGCTTCGAGGTAGGCGGCTTCGCCCTGCGACAACCAGAGCCGCACCTTGGGGTCGTCGACCTCCACATGAAACTGCAGCGCCAGATGCGGGCCGATGGCGAATGCCTGATGTGGACATGCGAGGCTCGACGCCAACGAGGCCGCGCCCGCCGGCAGCTCGAACGCCTCGTAATGCCAATGAAACACGTGGTGAATGGGCTCGGGTCCGAACCATTGCGTCCGTTCCTCCGCTTCGGCGCACTCGATGCGCTGCCAGCCGATCTCCGGCGATGGCGACGAACCCACCTTGGCGCCGAGCGTGCGCGCCATCAACTGGCCGCCGAGGCAGTGGCCCAGTACGGGGACGTTTCGGGCCATCGCTTGATCGATCAGGTGCTCGGCGCTGCGCAAGTAGGCGAAGCCGTCGTTGACGCTCATGCTGCCGCCGAGCAGCGCCAGCGCACGATAGCCGTCGACCCGATCTGGAAACGCCAATCCGCCTTCGGCCAAGCGCACGTCGGCGTCGATGCCCTGCCGCCGCAGCCACGTGCCCAGGTAGGCCGGCGCATCGTCGGCCATGAACTGCAGGATCAACACAGGGGCCATAGTGTTTGCCTCATCGCTGTGTCCATGTCATGGGACGATGATGCCTCGGGCATCGAGCGTCCGCATGCCGGCGCAGGCACAATTGCCCGCACCATGCCCGCGGGTCGCTTGCCCGATGGCCGCCCGCCGAGACCAGGAGACGCAAGGATGAAGCTCGACGCCTATTGGATGCCTTTCACCGCCAACCGGCAGTTCAAGAAGGCGCCGCGCCTGCTGGCACGCTCCAGTGGCATGCACTACTGGACGCACGACGGCCGACAGATTCTCGATGGAGTCGCCGGGCTGTGGTGCGTGAACGCCGGGCATGCGCGGCCAAAGATCGTCAAGGCGATCCAGGACCAAGCCGCCGAGATGGACTTCGCGCCACCTTTCCAGATGGCGCACCCCAAGGCGTTCGAGCTGGCCGAAGAGGCCGTGAAGCTGGCTCCGGCCGGCATGACCAAGCTGTTCTTCACCAACTCGGGGTCCGAATCGGTCGACACGGCTTTGAAGATGGCGCTGGCTTATCACCGCGTACGCGGCGAGGGCCACCGTACACGCCTCATCGGGCGCGAGAAGGGATACCACGGCGTGAACTTCGGCGGCCTGTCGGTCGGCGGCATCGTCTCGAACCGCAAGATGTTCGGGGCCATGCTGACCGGCGTCGATCACATCCGCCACACGCACGATCTGTCGCGCAACGCGTTCTCGGTGGGGCAGCCGGTGCACGGCGCGGACTTGGCCGACGACCTCGAGCGCTTGTGCGCGCTGCACGACCCATCGACCATCGCCGCGGTGATCGTCGAGCCGATCGCCGGCTCCGCCGGGGTGTTCTTGCCGCCCAAGGGCTACTTGCAGCGTCTGCGCGAGATCTGCGACAAGCACGGCATCCTGCTGATCTTCGACGAGGTGATCACCGGATTCGGCCGCACCGGACAAGCATTCGCTGCACAGACCTTCGGCGTCACGCCCGACCTGATGACAGTGGCCAAGGGTCTCACCAACGGTTGCGTGCCGATGGGCGGCGTGTTCGCCAAACAGGCGATCTACGACACCTTCATGAGCGGGCCGGAACATCTGATCGAGTTCTTCCACGGCTACACGTACTCGGCGCACCCCCTGGCCTGTGCCGCCGGCCTCGCGACGCTTCAGACCTACGCCGAAGAGGGCCTGCTCACGCGCGCCGCCTCGCTGCAAGGCTACTTCGGCGAAGCGCTGCACTCGTTGAAGAGCCTGCCGAACGTGATCGACGTGCGCAACTTCGGCCTCGTTGGCGGTATCGAGCTGCAGTCGATCGCCGGCGAGCCTGCCAAGCGGGCGTTCAACATCTTCCTCGATTGCTTCGACAAGGGTGTCTTGGTGCGCACCACCGGCGACATCGTGGCGTTGTCACCGCCGCTGATCGTCGAGCGGCAGCACATCGACCAGATCGTCGACACGCTGCGCGGCGCCATCCAGCGCGCCGCGTGACGCGCTGCCTGGTCGCGCCCGCGGACGTTCGCCGCGGACACTGGACGCGATGAACGCCGCCCCATGGGCGGCTTACGCCTGCCTGGCACTCAGCATGCTGCTGGTCGGCAGCTACGTGGGGCTGTCGAAGCTGCTGCTCAATGTATTTCCCGTGTTCTTGCTGGCTGGGTTGCGCTTTGGCATCGCGGCGCTCGCGATGGTGCACTGGGTGCCGCGCGGCGCCAGCGAGAGAACGCTGTCGCCCCATGACCGCTGGCTGCTGTTCCTCGAGAGTTTCCTCGGCAACTTCCTGTTCTCGATCTGCATGCTCTACGGCGTGTTGTGGAGCTCGGCGGTCTCGGCCGGCGTGGTGATGGCGGCGATTCCTGCCGCAGTGGCGCTGTTGTCGCGCGTGTTCCTGCACGAGCGCATCAGCGCGCGTGTGACGGCCGCGATCGCCTGCGCGGCACTGGGCATTGCGTTGCTGGCGGTGGCGCGGCCAGCCGATGCAGTCAACGACGCGCACCCGCCATGGCGCGCCGCGCTGGGCCATCTGCTGCTGCTCGGTGCCGTGTTCTGCGAAGCGAGCTATGTCGTGATCGGCAAACGTCTGGCGGCACAGGTCTCACCACGCCGCATCAGCGCGTTGATCAATCTGTGGGGCCTGTTGCTCGTGATGCCGCTTGCGTTGTGGCAAGGCATTGCCTACGACTTCGCGGGTGTTTCGCTGCCGAGCTGGGGCTTGCTGCTCTTTTATTCGCTCGCCGCCAGCGTGGCCACCGTCTGGCTGTGGATGCGCGGGTTGCGCCACGTGCCGGCCTCGAGAGCGGGCGTGTTCACGGTGCTGCTGCCGGTCGCAGCTGCCTTGGTCGGAGTGATCGTGCTGCGTGAGCCGTTCGGCGCTGCGCATGCCGCCGCGTTCGTGCTCGCGTTGCTGGGGTTGCTGTTGGCCACGTGGCCATCGTCGCACGATGCCGTGCAACGCAGCCCGGCGCCTCTGTAGTCAAGCGATTGCGGTTTCGAGGCCCAGCGCCTGCCGTGCGCGTTGCGCCACCTGCGCGGGCGCCCAGTCGCGCAGGCGGTGATCCGACCACACCTGCCGCCAGCGCCGAGCACCAGGCTGGCCCAGATGCAGGCCCATCATGTGACGCGCGATCGATGTCCACGGCGTGCCATGCGCGCTGGCCTGCTGTTCCATGTAACGGACCATCGACTCCTCGACCTCCCAACGATCGGACGCATCGATGTGTTCGGCGCCGAATGCGGCAGCTTGCCACTCACGCAGGCGCCACGGGTCGTGATAGGCCGCGCGGCCGATCATCACACCGTCGACCCGCTGCAACTCGCACCGCACTTGCTCGGTCTGGCTCAGGCCGCCGTTGATGACGAACGTCCGATGCGGGAAATCGCGCTTCAGCTTGGCCACCGTGTCGTGGCGCAGCGGCGGCACCTCTCGGTTGCCTTTGGGACTCAAGCCGTTGAGCCACGCGTTGCGCGCGTGCACGATGAACACCTCGCAGCCGCCCTCACCGACCGTGCCAACGAAGTCGCGCACGAAATCGTAGCTCTCGACCCGATCGAGCCCGAT
>DATKJN010000709.1:0-2121 GCA_035543655.1 Burkholderiaceae bacterium
ATAGCTGTTGAACACCAGCAGGGCCAGCCCGACCGGCAGGCGCGCGACCGCGGCATACAGGCACACGCTCTGCACGCTGACCAGCAAGCCGATCAACAGCATGAAGCGCTTGTGGCGCGGCGTGGCGCGCCACTGCACCCGTTGGCCCCATACCAGCAGCGACACCACGATCGCCGTGATCAGGCTGCGCACCGCGACCGCGGTCACCACGTTGACGCCGTGATCGAAGGCGATGCGCGCGGCCACGTGGTTGCCGGCGAACAGGCAGGCCAGCAGCAGCAGCGTGACGAAGGCTTTGGGGCTGAGCGCGGTGGAGGTCACAAGGGAGAGGCGGCGCGGGCGGGCTGTTCAAGGACCGTTCGCGCGTGCGCTGCGGGCCACCTGGGGCGCGCAGTCTCTCACGAGCGCTGCATGCCGCGGCGGCGCGGGGCGGCTCAAGGGGTCGGCGCGTGCAAGCGCGCGGCGCGCCGCTGCAGCTCGTCGAACGATGCCAGCGTGCCGGCGATCGCACTGGCCGCCACGGTGGGCGGACTGGCCAGCCACACCGAGCCCGGCCCCGAGCGGCCGGGGAAATTGCGATTGATCGCGCTCACCGTCACCTGGGCCGTATCGGTCGACGCGCCGGGCCCGCAGTTCGCACACGCGCCACACGCCGGCTGCAGCAACTGCGCACCGACCGCCTCGAACGCCTCGAGGTAGCCGCGCTCGATGCAATAGTCGCGCACGTCGACCGTGCCGAACTGCAGGTACAGCTGCACGCCGTCGGCCACGCGCAGCCCGCGCTCGGCCGCCCAGTGCAGCACCGCGTGGTAGTGGTCGAAGTCTTCGCGCTTGCCGGCGGTGCACGAGCCGCCGTATGCGATGTCAAGTTTCGGCCGCTGCCTGAGGGTGTGCAGCGCGACGCCGTTGCCGGGGTCGCCGGGCAGCGCCACCATCGGCGACAGCCGCGTGCCGTCGAGTTGCACGGTGTCGGCGTAGCGCGCGCCGGCATCGCTGTGCATCCACGGCTCGATATCGAACGCCAGGCCGCGGCGCTCGCTCAGGAAGCGCTGCGTCTCGGCGTCGGGCGCCACGATTCCGGTGAAGCCGCCGAGCTCGGCCACCATGTTGGTCAAGGTGGCGCGTTCGTCGATCGACATCGCCCGCACCGCCGCACCGCAGAACTCGAACACCTTGCCCACGCCCAGGCCCTGCTTCAGCGGCGGCAGCGCCAGCAGGTGCAGCACCACGTCCTTGGCGGTCACACCGGCCGGCAGCGGCCCCGAGATGTCGACGCGCAGCGAATCGGGCATCGTCAGGCGCGCCGCGCCGGTGACGAAGGCATTGGCCATGTCGGTGGTGCCCACACCGTAGGCCACGCAACCGAGCGCGCCGGAGTGCGTGGTGTGCGAATCGGTGCCGACGATCAGTTGCCCGGGCAGCGCGTAGCGCTCGGCCACCAGCGCGTGCGAGATGCCCTGCGAGCCGGTGTTGTGCGCATCGCCCGGTTCGAGCTGCGCTTGCAGGTAACCATGGTGGGTCAGGCCGTGGCGCGCCACGAATCCGCGGTGCGCACGCGACAGCCGCTGCACGCCGCCGATCAAGCCTTGCGCCACGTGCACCGGGCTCTGGTGCACGTACGGCAAATGGTCCTCGAACGCGACGATGCTGCGCGGCTCGTGCAGCGCCAAGCCGTCGCCGAATGCGTGATCGAGCATGTGCGCGCACATGCCGGTGTAGTACTCGTGGATGAAGCGCAGGTCGGCGCGCACGAAGCCGCCCTGGCCGGACTGCAGGCGCGACGGCGTGTCGGGCGTGGCGAGCGTGTGGCGATCGACGATCTTCTCGAACAGGGTGCGCGGCTCCGCGTCATCGAGCGTGGCAGCCACCGACCGCAACGCCACGTGGCGCAGCTTGGCCTGGCCATAAGGCAGCAGGCCACCCACCCGCAGGATCGCCGCGGCCAAGGCATCGCGCCCGGCGAGCAACTCATCAAGCGCAATCGGATCGCCGTGCTGGATGCGTTCGATGAGCCCGAAGTCGGTGCTCGTCAACAGACCGAGGTTGTCGGCGTTCTGGCGATAGATGCGCTCGAAGCTCTCAGCGATGACCAGCCGCACGCCGGCAGACCGTTCGGCCACC
>DATKJN010000710.1:0-2707 GCA_035543655.1 Burkholderiaceae bacterium
CGCTGGCCTGGCGAAACTCCTCGAACACCAGCGCCTGGTCCTCCGGTGCGATGCCCACGCCGGTGTCGGTCACGCTCACTTCGGCCCAGGTGCCCGACATGCCGTCCACGCCGTTCAACTGCCGCGCGCGCACGCACACGCGGCCGCCATTGGGCGTGAACTTCACCGCGTTGGACAGCAGGTTGACCGCCACCTGCTTGACCTTGCGCGCGTCGGCCACCCACTCGGTGAGCCCTTCGCCGACCTCGAGCTCGAGCGCCAGCCCGTGGCGCTGCGCGCGCTCGCGCACCAGCGTGGCCGAGTGTTCGAGCAGCAAGCCGAGGTCGAAGCACGACAGGTCGAGCTCCATCCTGCCGGCTTCGATCTTCGCCAGGTCGAGCACGTCGTTGATCAGGCTCAGCAGGTGCTGCCCCGAGGAATGGATGTCCTTCAGGTACTCCATCTGCTTGTCGTTGACCTCGCCGAACATCTGCTCGGTGAGCACTTCGGAGAAACCGATGATCGCGTTGAGCGGCGTGCGCAGTTCATGGCTCATGTTGGCCAGGAATTCGCTCTTGTGCTGGTTGGCGGCTTCGAGCTGCCGGCTCTTGTCTTCGATCTCGCGGAACAGGCGCGCGTTCTGGATCGCGATGACCGCCTGGTCGGCGAACGTGCGCAGGATCTCGATCTCCTTGTCGGAGAAGGCGCGCGCCTCTCGCCGTCCGACGAAGACCGTGCCGATCCCGCGTTCCTCCCACACCAGCGGAGCGAAGATGACGGCATGCGTCTGCGCGGGCAGAGCACTGCGTCGCACGAACTGCGGCACGTCGGCGCCATGCTCCACATCGGGGTAGTGCATCACCTTGCGCGCCAGGATCGCTGCGCCCGAACCGGAGTCGGGGCTCAGCGGCACCGGGAACGTGCGCTCGAACGCGTCGCGATCCGCCGCGGGCCCATGGTGCGCCGCAAGGTGGATTGCGCCGTCGTCACCCAGCAGCGTGATCCCCATGTGCAGTCCATCGAACAGGCGCTCACAGGCGTACAGGATGGCGTCGAAGACCGGTTTCGTATCGGCCACGGACCGGCTGATCACCCGCAGGACCTCGGACGTCGCCGTCTGCTGTTCGAGCGCCTCCTTGGTCTCGTTGAACAGGCGCACGTTCTCGATCGCGATCACCGCCTGGTCGGCGAACACCTGCGCCAACGCAACCTCCTTGGCGTCGAACGTGCCCGCTTGCGAACGCAGGATGCCGATGCAGCCGATCGCCTTGCCCTCGCGCAACAGCGGCACGAACACCGCCGAGCGCCAGCCGATCGCGGTGGCGAGGTCGCGCGTGCGCGGATAGGTGTCGAACACCGCCTCGCGTTCCGGCACCGCAATGACGGTGGAGCGCAGGATGCAGTCGCCCGACACGCTGTCGTGATCGAGCGGCCACTGCGTGACGTTGGCGCCGCCGGTCACGTCGCCCTCGCTGGCGCTGGCCACGCGCTCGACGACGCCACCGGACGCCAGCAGCAGGTTGACGGACTTGCCGCCGCACAGGCGCTGGCAGCTCTCGACGATGGCATCGAACACCGGCTGCACGTCGGTGGGCGATGCGCTGATCACCTTCAGGATCTCCGCCGTCGCGGTCTGCTGCTCGAGCGTGTCGCTCAACTCGCGCGTGCGCTCCTCCACCTTGCGCTCCAGCCCGGCGTACGAAGCCTGCAGTTCGGCACTCATGTGATTGAAGCGTCCGGCGAGGTCTTCGAGCTCGTCGCCCGATTGCACGTCGATGCGCTGGCCGAGCTCGCCGGCGCCGATGCGAGCGGCGCCCTCCTGCAGCGCACGGATCGGGCGCACCAGCGCACGCGCGAGGAAGAAGCTCGCCGCCGCGGCCAGCACCAGGCCCCCGATCAGCAACAGGGCCAGGCGCAAGATCGATGCGTACAACGGCGCAAAGGCCTCCTTGCGCGGCGACTCGACGAACACCGTCCAGTTCAACGTGGGGATGCGTGCGGTGGCGGCAAACACCTCCTGCCCGCTCAGGTCGTGTGCGTCGCGCGCGGGCACGGCACCTTGATCGAGTGCAGCGGCCACTTGCGGCAGGGCCTTCAGATCGGTCTTCTTCAGCACCAGGCTGATGTCCGGGTGGGCGATCAGCGTGCCGTTGGCATCGACCACGTAAGCCAGGCCCATGGCGCCGATCTTGATGCGCGACACCACGTCCCACACGAACTTGAGGTTCACGTCGGCCACCGTCACGCCGCCGTCGCCGCCGGCCGGCCGCGCGATCGCCATGTAGGGCTCGGTGCCCTTGCGGAACTGCACCGGTCCGAACCAGGTTTGTCCGCCGCGCGCCGCCACGTACGCCGGATCCTTAGACAAGTCAGTGCCGGCGCCCACCGCGTCCATGGCCAGACGCGACACCCGCAGCCGCTCGCGGGCATCGGTGCCGATCCACACCAGCTCGGTGATCGCCGGTACCTGCCGCTGCAACTTGAGGTACTCGATGCGGCGCTGTTCCAGCGCATCGCCGGCGGTGTCCAAACGCGGAAACGCCGTCCAGCCGAGTTGGTGCTCGATGTCGAGGATGTACTGCTCGATGCGCGACGCGGCGCCGTGCGCCTTCTCGTTCTGCAGCGCCACCAGATGGGCCTGGATCTCGCGCCACGAGAACACCAGGCTGACCGCGCTGCTGGCGCCCAGCACGCTGGCCACCACCGCGATGATCAGCGTCGCGTACTT
>DATKJN010000711.1:0-8475 GCA_035543655.1 Burkholderiaceae bacterium
CAGCAACGAGGAAATCACGATCCCGAACTCGGTGGTCGTGACGAGCCCGATCCGCAACTACTCCAAGCTCGCCGGCAGCGAGGGCACGCTGCTGACGACGAAGGTGACGATCGGCTACGACGTGCCGTGGCGCCAGGTGCACGCGCTGCTGACCGACGCCGCGGCCCGGACGCCGGGCGTGCGGCCGGCGCCCGAGCCGTACGTGTACCAGCGCGCGCTGTCGGACTTCTACGTCGAGTACGAGCTGTTCTGCAGCATCGACCAGCCCACGCAGCGCATCCCGGTGCTGTCGGCGTTGCACGCGAGCATCCTGGACGAGTTCAACGCGCACGGCGTGCAGATCATGTCGCCGCACTTTCTCAGCCAGCCCGACAAGCCCGTGGTGGTGCCGGACGATCGGTGGTACGCGCCGCCGGCGCGCCGGTCCTGACGGGCAGGGGCCGCGGCCGAAGCCCGTCGGTCAGGATCCTGCCGCGCTCGCCGAGGCGGTGCCGATCTCGCCGCTGGCCGGGACTTCGAATCCGCCGCCGAGTGCGAGAAACAGATTGACCCGCTGCGCCAGCAGTTCGCTCTGCACACGCAGCCGCGTGGTGCGCGCGGAATACAGCGACAGGTTGCGCTGCTCGACCGCTCGCAGGTCGACCACGCCGACGCGGAACTGCACCTGCACCAGCTCCAGAGCGCGCTCGTTGTCGCGCACCGCTGCATCAAGCACGACCGAGCGGTCGCGCAGCGAATTCTCGGCCGACAGCGCGCCTTCGACCTCGCCGAACGCGCGCTGTCCGGCCTTGGCGTAGGCCGCCACCGCCTGCTTCTGCTCGGCGGTGCGGATCTCGACCTGCGCGCGCAGCGCGCCGCCCTGGTACAGCGGCGCCAGCAGGTTGGCACCGAGGCCCCACACCGGGTTGTTGCGTTCCTGCAGCACGAACAGGTCGCTGGTGATGCTGCTGCCACCGGCCGTCAGGCTGATGCGCGGCAGTTGCGCCGCGCGCGCCTCGCCGGTGCGGTTGAACGCGGCCGCGACGCGGCGCTCGGCGGCGATGACGTCGGGACGGCGCTCGAGCAGCTGCGCCGGCAGGCCCACCGGCAACGGCGGCGGCGCAGCCGACAGCGCCGGTGCGACCGCGATCTCGGCCGCCGGATAGCGGCCGAGCAGCAGTTCGAGGGAACGCAAGGCCTGCTCGCGCGCGAACTCGGTCTGCCGCAACATGTCGCGAAAACTGCCGACATGGGCGCGCGCTTCGGCCACCAACTGTTCGGCGCCGCTGCCGATGCGGAAGCGGTCCGTCGCCAGGCGCTGCAACTCCTCTGCGGAGCGCAGCCCGTCGAGCACGATCGCCCGTTGCAGGCCGGCTTCGATGGCCAGGAACCAGCTCTTGGCCACCGTGGCGGCGATCGACTGGCGCGCATAGGCGAAGTCGGCCTGCGCGGCCACGGACTGGTCCTGCACGGAGGCGCTGGCGTAGCGCAGCCGGCCCCAGATGTCGAGCTCCAGCGACGCGTTGAGAAAGATGCCGTTCAAGCCGCTGCCGCCGCTGCTCGACGCGCCGCTCCACAGCCCGGCCAGGCTGACGCTGGGCAGCAGCGGCGCGCTGGCCACCTTGACATACCCAGCGGCTTGCTCGACGACGGCCGCCGCGGCCCGCAGGTCGACGTTGTGCGCCAGCGCCTCGTCGACCAGCGCCGACAAGGCGGCATCGTTGAACGACGTGGTCCAGCGTCCGCCAGCCACGGGTTCGGTCACGGCGCCGGAGGTCTTCCACGCCGCGGGCACGATGGTGTGCGCCAGCGCGTCGCGCTGCAGTTCATCGCGCGCCGGCGGCGGCTTCAGCGCGCAACCTGCCAGCGCAGCCGCCATGGCGGCAGCGGTCGCGCAGAGGGCGAAGCCGCGGTGCATCAGTGCAGCTTCAGCACGAGGTAATCGGTGATCGTGCCGACCCGCACGATGACCTTGCGAATGATGTGAACCAGCGCGCCGTGCTCGGTATAGATCGCCCCATGGCCCACGGCTCCGGCGGCGAGGAACAGCTTGCCATCGGGGTCGATGACGGTGAACTTCACCGGAAAGCGCCCCGGCGCCTGCGGGTAGCCACCGGTCTGCGGCACTGCACCGGACTGCAGGATCTGGCCCTGGCCTTGCGCCCAGACCACGGAGTCCACCTTGGCCTTGATGATCTGGCCCGGGATGGTGTTGATGGCGAACTCCGCCTCGTCGCCCGGCTTCACCAGCACCAACTCGTTCTGCGCGTACAGCGCGATCACCTGATAGGTCTCTTCGACGAAGGTCATCGCCGGCGCCAGCGGCATCGCGACCACGAACGAACCCGGGCGCAGCTGCACGTTGATGGCATAGCCGTTGGTCGGTGCATAGACGGCTGTCTGGTCGAGATCCCACTGGGCACTGGCGACTGCGGCGCGGCTGGAATCGACCTGCGCCTTGGCGGTGGCGAGCTGGGCACGCGCCCCGGCCACACTGGCCTGCTCGCCGTTCACCTGCGCCGACAGCTTCTGCGTCACCTGACCTTCATTGCCCGTCGCGTTGGCGATCTGCTGCTCGAGCTCGGTCACGTTGGTCTCGGCCTGCTCCAGCGCGAAGCGATCGCCGGCGCCGGCCGCCACCAGCTCGCGGTGCTGCCGCACCCGCGTCTTGGCCAGTTCGAGGCGTGGCAGCAGCGTGCGCACCTGGGCGGTGGCCGACTTCAACTGCTCCTGCAATTGGCGCGCACCGGCCGACGCATCGACCAGCGTGGCACCGGCCTGCGACAGCCGGGCCTCGTCGGCGGCGAGCTTGGCCTTGGCGGCGTTGAGTTCGGTCTGGTAGGGCGTGGGGTCGATGCGGAACAGCAGCTCCCCCTTCTTGACCAGCCGGTTGGGCTCGACGGGCACCTCGAGCACCTGGCCGCGCACCTGGGGAATGATCTGCACCGTGTACTTGAAGACCCGCACGTCGGCCGTCGATGGCGCAACCACGTTCAATGCGAGGATCAACGCGGTCAACGCGACGATGGGGATGATGACGACGGTGACCTTCCAAGGCGTGTTCCAGGGCAGCCACTTGAACTTGATGAAGATCAGCCAGACGAAGAAGGCATAGATGCCCAGCAGCAGTGCTTCCATCAGGCACCCCCGGACGCCCGTGGCTTGACGACCGTCGGTCTCTCGACGACCGTCGGCGCTTCGACGGCCGTTGCCGTCTCGACCACCGCCACCGACATCGGCAGCGACGGCACCACGGCCGCGAGGCGGCTGCGCGCCTCACGCAACTCGGGCGTGAGGGGGCCGCGCGCCGCCAGGTCGTCGAGCTCTTCGCGCAGGTGGCGCAACTCCTGTGCGCCGACATCGCCCGCTTCGGCGCGCTCGGCCATCTTCACGAAGTAGTCGTCGTGCTTGTCGGTGCCGTAGGCCGCACGGTAGCCGATCGGCTTGGTGTAGGCCCACAGCCAGGCCAGCGGCCACAGCAGGCCGCCGAATGCCAACGACAGCAGGCACAAGGTGTTGATCGCATCCTTCTGCGGATGGTGGCGCTTCTCGGCCACCTTCTCGGGCAGGATGTGCACCAGCCAGAACAGCACGATGCCGCCGATGGGCACCACGAAGATGATGAACCAGGCGAGGTACATCGCTGCGCTGTCGAGCATCTCCGGTGGCAGGAACGACGCATGCGCCGTGATCGGCAGGGCGGCCGCCGCCAGCGCGGCCATGCGGGCGGTGCACCGGGGTCGTGGCGAACTCATCTTCATCGGGAGCAGGTCTCCTGCAACGGCCGGCCCTGCCAGCGGGGCACGCCTGTGCACCGAAGCAGTATTGGCGATCGACGGCAAGCGATCTAGTTGGACCAAAGGCCCATGGTATCGCCGCGGATGCGGCCCCTCGCGCAGGCCTCGGCCGCCTTGGGACCGGGCCGGTATGGTCGATGCTAGTGTCTGACGCGTCACGACATCAGAACGTCACGCGCGTCGACCACTGCATCCGCGCGTCGGTGGCGCTGGCGCCGTCCTTGGTCTCGTTCTTGCCCCAGATGTACTCGCCGCCGGTCATCATGTTCTTGTTCAGTTGGTACAGCACGTTGAGCGAGCCGTAGCTGCCACGCCGGAACGCGGTGCCGAACTGACCCTCGGTGTTGCTCTGCTTGTGCTGGCTGTAGCCGATGGCGCTGGTGAACTTGTCGCTCCAGTTGTGGTTGTAGTAGATGAGGTAGCCCTGCGAGCGCACCGTCTCGGCCTGCAGGCTGGCGTTGGGCGCGAGGTCGATGCCGCCGTCGTTCATGTAGCTGGCGATCGCCTTGCCGGTCACCGCCTGCCAGTTGAGCTGGCCGAAGCCGAACACCTTCCAGGTGCCGCTCAGGTTGATGCCGTAACCCGTTTTTTCGTTGGCCGGCTCGCCGTCGGCGCTGGCGGTGTTGTGGAAGCCGACCTGACGCAGGATCGTCGCGGCGCGCACGTGGCCCCAATCGCCCTCGTAGCGGATCGAGCCCACCAGATCGGGCAGCTTGTTCTTGCCCTGGATGCCGGCGCCGAGCGACGGATCGACGTCGGTGATCTTGCCGGTGTCGATCGCCGAGTTGGGCGCCTCCAGCGACACCGCCACCGTCATGCCCAGGTCCTTGTAGGGCGTGACGCGAAACTGCGGCGTGCGCACGAACACCATGCCGGGCGGGCCCCAGTAGTCGATGGTGTTGGGGAACACGCTGATGTCCATGAAGTTGGAGTCGTACTGCCCCACGCCGTACATGCCCATCTCGGCCCACGCGCGCAGCCAGTGGATGTTGGTGCCGCCGTCGCTGCCGAACAGGTCGAACGCGAGGTCGGTCTTGATCAGGCCGTAATCGGTGGGAATGAAGCCGCGCACGCCGAGGCTCGACTGCCGGATGCTGAACGTGAACTGGCCGTCCTCACCGCAGCCGGGGCTGCCCGGGCAGGCGATCGGAATCTGCGACGGCCGCAGCGTGGCCGCCCACTGCGGGTTCATCTTCTTGAAGTCATAGATCGCATCGGCCATCGCCTGGCCATAGATTTCGACACGTGCCTTGTCGCCGTCCGGGGCCTTGGCGTCGGCCGCGGCGCCGGGCGCGCTCACCGGCGCCGCGGCGCCAGCGGGCGCGGGCGCTGCCGCGGCCGCAGGCGCTTTGGCCTTCTGTTGCTCTTCGAGCGAGCGCACGCGCGACTGCAGATCCTGGATCGTGCGCATCGCCTGGTCCAGCGCCGCCTTCAACTCGTCGGTCGTCGACTGGGCATGGGCACCGCCACACACCGCCAGTGCGGCCGCCGCCGCGATTGCTTGCCTTCGCATGATTGCCTCCACGAATCTGAGCGCACCAGATGAAGCGAGCGCCGGGGTTTGCCGCGGGCGCAGCAAGAACACTGCGACCAGCCGACTCACGAAGAATGGGCCTCGGTCACGCTTGTGCAAATTGGACCAAGGGGCCTACGTCGGTGCACCGGCCTAGGGGTGAACCGATGGCTCGTCGAAAAGGCGGTGCGGCGGGCTTCGACAACCCGGTGATGACATCGCTGTGACGGCATCGTCGTTCGACGCCCGGTGCAGGGCACGCGAATGGACCTCTTCGGCCCGGGTTTCCCCCGCTTCGAGCCGAGGTCACGCTCGGGCAGTGTCCCACTTTGACTCACGTCGCCGCCGAGTCGTGGTCGCGCAGCGCAATCGAGCCACGACCTTCTTGACCTTTCGCATGGATCGTACGATGGTGTGAGACCAAAATGACGAGCGGGGTGGGTAGGGTGGCGAGTGGTATCAACGCCAAGGTGAGGCATCGGCTGGCTGCCCTCCGACGCGACCTCTGCAGTGGAGGAAGGCCGATGGGTCGAGCGTTGCGCTGGTGGCTGTTGATGATGGCGTTGTTCGCGGCCGTGCTGGCCGCGCCAGCCCTTGCTGCGCCACCGACACGCAACCTGCTCATCTTGTACTCGGACGATCGGCCGCTGCCCAGCGTGTCGATCGTGGACGCCACGCTGGACAAGGCATTGGTCGGGCAACGTGGCGACAAGGTGCGTCTGTTCAACGAGTTTCTCGAGTTGGACAGCGCGCGCGGCCCGCGCTATCCAGACCAGCTCGCCGAACTGCTGCGCCAGAAATACCAAGCCGCGCGCATCGAGGTGGTGCTCGCGGTCGGCGCTCCGGCGCTGCGGTTCGCGCACAGCCGGCGCGCCGAGTTGCTGCCCGGCGTGCCGGTGGTGCATGTGGCCGTCAGCTCGACCGAGCTGAAGGCGCTCGATCTGCCCGGCGACATCATCGGTGCGCCCACCGACCCGCAACCGGCCAAGACGATCGAGCTCGCGCGACGGCTGCATCCGTCGGCCGAGCGAGTGGTCGTCATCACCGGCGGTTCGACTGCCGATCGCGCGATGGAGGCGCGGCTGCGCGATGTGCTGCGGCCCACGGCATCGCAGATGCCCATCGAGTTCTGGTCTGCCCTGGCACTGGACGACATGCTGTCTCGGCTGCCACGGCTGTCGCCACGCTCGATCGTTTATCTGCCCAAGATGCGGCAGGACGGCACCGGCCTGCACTTGCTGCCGCAGCAGGTGGCGATCGACGTGGTGGCCGCATCGCCCGCACCGGTGTATGGCGACAGCAGCGATTTCGCACCGAATGGTGTGATGGGTGGCTACGTGGTGCCGCTGGAGGATGCGGCGCGGGCGGCGGCGCTGTTGACGGGGGCGTTGCTCGATGGCCGGCCGCCGGCGCCGCTCCATCTTGCGCCTGTACCCAGCGTGTACATGGTCAACGCGCCGATGCTGCAGCGCTTTGACGTGTCCGAGGCCGACCTGCCTGCAGGCACGATCGTGAAACATCGCAAGCCGCCGCTGTGGGAAACCTATCGCTGGCAGATTGCGGGCGCCTCGCTGCTTGTCGTGCTGCAGGCCGTGCTGATCCTGGCGCTGCTGAAGCAGTTGCGCGAGCGCCGGCGCACGCAACAGGCGCTGTCGAGGGCCTTGGACAATGTGCGCCTGGCGACTGCGACGACCGGCGTGGGCCTGTGGCTGCGCGACATCGCTGGCGGCGAGTCCTGGGCCAACGCCGAACACCGGGGCTTACTGGAGCTGGCCGAAGGGGCACTGCCCGATCCGAAGAGCCACCTGAATCTCGTGCATCCAGACGACCGCGAGCGCGTCGAGGCGGAGATCGACCGCGCGCTGGCCCGTGGCGGCGACTATGACTTGCAGCACCGCATCGTCTCGTCCACGGGCGACATCCGCTGGATCGCATCGCGAGGCAGCGTGGAGCTCGACGCGCGCGGCGCGGCCAGGTACCTGCGCGGCGCCACCGCCGACATCACGAATCGCGTGCGCGCCGACATGGATGCCAAGACCCTGCGCAGCGAGGTGGCCCATCTGTCGCGCGTGGCCACGCTCGGGCAGCTGTCGGGGTCGATCGCCCATGAACTGAACCAGCCGCTGACCGCCATCCTGAGCAACGCACAAGCCGCGCTGCGCTTCATGAACGCCAAGACGGTCGACATGGAAGCGCTCGGCGAAACCTTGCGCGACATCGTGGCCGACGACCAGCGCGCGGCCCAGATCATCTGGCGGTTGCGCGCGTTGTTCCAGCGCGGTGAATCCAAGAGCGAGGCGCTGCCGATCAATGCGCTGGTGAACGACGTGGTGGCGCTGTTGCGCAGCGACCTGGTGAGCCGCAACGTGGCCATCACCATCGAGCTGGGTCCCAACCTGTCGCCGATCGAAGGCGATCGCGTGCAGCTGCAGCAGGTGCTGTTCAACCTGATGTTCAACGCCTGCGAGGCGATGGCCGACATGCCCGCTGTGGGCAGAACGCTCTTGCTGCGCACGGCTCAGTCCGACGAGCGCACCGTGCTCGTGTCGGTGGCCGACACGGGGCCGGGCGTCCCGCTCGACCAGATGCAGAAGATCTTCGAACCCTTCGTCTCGACCAAGCCCCAGGGCATCGGCCTCGGGCTGGTCATCTCGAGCAGCATCGTGTCCGCTCACGGCGGTCGGCTCTGGTGCACCAACCACGAAGGCGGCGGTGCCACTTTCAACTTCACGCTGCCGTGTGCATCGATCGCTTCGATCGGCGTGCGGGCACCGGATTCGATCACCATGATTGGAGCGCGAGCATGACCAGCCACGAGCCGACGGTTTACGTCGTCGACGACGATCCCTCGGTGTTGAAGGGTCTGAAACGGCTGCTGCAGTCGGCCGGATGGAAAGCGGTGACATTCGAATCGGCGGACGACTTCCTGGGCGCCCACGATCCGGCGGCACACGGGTGCCTGCTGCTGGACATGTCGATGCCCGGCCACGATGGCCTCGAACTGCAGCGCCGGCTGACAGAGTTGGGCTCGTCGTTGCCGGTGGTGTTCCTCACCGGGCATGGCGATGTCCCGTCGAGCGTGACGGCGATGCGTGCCGGGGCGGTGAATTTCCTGTCCAAGCCGGTGAACGACGAAGCCCTGCTGGCCAGCGTGGCCGAGGCGGTGCAGATCGACCGCGCCGCCCG
>DATKJN010000712.1:0-2116 GCA_035543655.1 Burkholderiaceae bacterium
GAAACACGAACGCGGTGGCAGTGCTGAGCACGGCCGCCAGGTGCTCGCCGTCCTGCCAGGTGAGCCAGGTGGCGTGCAGCAGCGAGGCCTCGGTGTGGATGCCGCGCAGCTCGAGCGTGACGATCGGCGACAGGCTGCCGATCAAAAACGCCAGCAGCGCGCCCAGCGTGAGGGCCAGCTGGCCATCGAGCGCCAGGCCATGTCCGCGTGCCAGCACCGCGCCGCAGCGGCGGCAACGCAGCAATTCATCGGCGGCGAGGGCCCGGTTGCGGTACACGGCATCACAATGCTCGCACACGAGGTACGGGGCCGCGGGCGCGCGCGGCCTGCTGTCCATGGCGTCGTTGCGTTGTGCGGTTGCCGGCTGTGCCACGCGGCGACTGTAAACGCGCCGGCGTCCCCCGGTGCCAGCAGGGCCGGGCACAGCCCTTCACCTAGACTTCGCCCATGATCCACTGCCCCAGCTGCGGCGAGGAGAACCCGCCCAAGTTCAAGCTGTGCGGCTATTGCGGCACGCCGCTGGCCGCCGCCTCGGTGTTGCCGGTGCGCGAGCTGCGCAAGACGGTGACCATCGTCTTCAGCGACCTCAAGGGCTCCACCGCCATCGGTGAGCGGCTCGACGCGGAGGCGCTGCATGAGGTGAAGGAGCGCTACTTCCAGGCCATGGCGGCCGAGATCGCGCGCCATGGCGGCAAGGTGGAAAAGTACATCGGCGACGCGATCATGGCCGTGTTCGGCCTGCCGCGCACCCACGAGGACGATGCGCTGCGCGCGGTGCGCGCCGCCGTCGGCATGCAGGACGCGCTGACGCGCGTCAACGCCGACCTGCAGGCTCGCTACGGCGTCATGCTGGCCAACCGCACCGGCGTCAACACCGGCGAGGTGGTGGCCAACGACGACCCCAATGCCGATCAGAAGCTCGCCACCGGCGATGCCGTCAACGTGGCGGCGCGGTTGGAGCAGGCCGCGCCGGAGAACCAGATCTACCTGGGCGACGTGACCTACCGCCTGGTGCGCGACGCGGTCGAGGTCGAGGCGGTGGAGCCGCTGGAGCTCAAGGGCAAGTCGCAGCGCGTGGCTGCCTACCGCGTGGTCAGCGCGCGCGGCTTCGATGGCAACCTGCGCCGCAGCGACACGCCGATGGTCGGGCGCGACGCCGAGCTGCAGCAGGTCACCGACGTGTACCACGAGGTCGTGAGCCAGAGCGCGGTGCGCCTGGTCACGGTGATCGGGGACGCCGGTGTCGGCAAGTCGCGCCTGGTGCACGAGGTGCTGTCGCAGGTGACGGGCGGCGCCACCGTGCTGCGCGGCCGCTGCCTGCCCTATGGCGACGGCATCACGTTCTGGCCGCTGCGGGTCATGCTCAGCGGCGCCGACGTCCGCGACGACGACAGCCCCGAGGTGGCGCACGCCAAGCTGCTGCAGTTCCTCGGCGATCGCGAGGTGGTCGATCGGGTCGCCGCCGCCACCGGCCTGAGCGCGGCCACGTTTCCGCTGCACGAGGTGTATTGGGCGGCACGACGCGTGCTCGAGATCCTGGCCGCCCATGCGCCGGTGGTGGCAATGATCGACGACATCCACTGGGCCGAGCCGGCGTTCCTCGACCTGCTCGATCACGTGCTGTCGACCTCGCGCGACGCGCCGATCCTGCTGATCGCGACCTCGCGCCACGACCTGCTGGAGGAACACCCCGACTGGGGCCAACAGGCCGGTGCGTGTCGGCTGGTGCTCAACCCGCTGAGCGACGACGCCGCCAAGCTGGTGGTGACCAATCTGTTGAACAGCACCGGCCTTCCCGCCGACGTGCTGGCGCGCGTGGTCGACACCGCCGAAGGCAATCCGCTGTATGTGGAGCAGCTGCTGTCGATGCTGATCGATCGCGGCGTGCTGCTGCAGGGCGCCGATGGCCAATGGATGCGCGGCCCGGCCAGCACCGACATCGATGTGCCGCCGACGATCCACGCACTGCTCGAAGCGCGACTCGACCAGCTCGGCCGCGCCGAGCGCGCCACGGTGGAGCCGGCCGCGGTGATGGGGCTGGAGTTTCCGCAGCACGGCTTGTCGGCGCTGGCGCCCGACGCGATCCGCTCCGCGCTCGACCAGCACCTGGCGGTGT
>DATKJN010000713.1:0-2326 GCA_035543655.1 Burkholderiaceae bacterium
TTCGAGAAACACCTGGCCAATGCCCTCGCCGGGCCCACGCCCAAGCGCTGGACCTATGATCATGCGATGTGGGCGCGGCTTGGCCTCCAGCCGCGCAGCAACCCGGAACCCACGCTGGCCTCGTGACGCACCCGAAAGAGCTCCCGCTGTCGTCGTTGCAGTTCTATGCGACGGCGCCCTATCCCTGCAGCTACCTGCCTGACCGGCTGGCGCGATCGCAGGTGGCCACGCCCAGCCACCTGATCCATGCCGATGCCTACTCCGGCCTG
Organism: Burkholderiaceae bacterium; assembly: GCA_035543655.1. GTDB lineage: Bacteria > Pseudomonadota > Gammaproteobacteria > Burkholderiales > Burkholderiaceae_C > JAEUPI01. The sequence goes on from DATKJN010000713.1 coordinate 270, forward strand.
GTCGCCAACGGCTTCCGGCGCAGCGGCATGTTCACCTACCGTCCGTACTGCGACAGCTGCCGCGCCTGCGTGCCGCTGCGCGTGCCGGTGCAGCAGTTCAAGCCCACGCGCAGCCAGCGCCGTGCCCAGAAGGCCCATGGCAACCTGCAGGCACGTGTGTTGCGCCTGTGTTTCCTGCCCGAGCACTACCAGCTGTACCTGCGCTACCAGTCGGGCCGCCACTCGGGCGGCGGCATGGACCATGACAGCGTCGACCAGTACACGCAGTTCCTGCTGCAAAGCCGCGTGAACTCGCGGTTGGTGGAGTTTCGCGAGCCGTCGAGCGATGGCAGCGGCGCGCTGCGCATGGTGTCGATCCTCGACGTGCTCAACGACGGCCTGTCGGCGGTCTACACCTTCTACGAGCCGGACTCCGCCGCCAGCTACGGCACGTACAGCGTGTTGTGGCAGATCGAGCAGACCAAGCTGCTGAAGCTGCCGCACGTGTACCTGGGGTACTGGATCGCACAGAGCCCGAAGATGGCCTACAAGGCGCACTTCAGCCCGCATGAGGTGTTGATCGACGGGCGCTGGGTCGCGGCGCCTGCGTCATCCGGACACGGCGGTATGCCGCAGGCCGCGCCGATTCGCTTTACGCAGCGCGCCTGATACGCCCAAGCGCCGCTGCAGGCCGCGCACCCGCGGGGCATCGGCGCGCGGTCGTCAGCCGAGCGTGACCCAGGCGCCGTTCTCGCGATGGCTGTGCAGCGCGGCCTGGATGAACGCCAGGCTGCGCAAGCCCGCTTCGAGCCCCGGCACACGGGGCGTCAGCACGGCATCGCCGCGCTCGTGCTGGCGCACGTCGGCGGCGAAGTCTCGGTACAGCTGCGCGAACGCTTCGATGAATCCTTCGGGATGGCCGGTCGGGATGCGGGTGGCCTCGGCCGCCGCAGCGGGCAGGCCCGGCATGCCGCGCGTGAGCCGTTGCGCCGGCTGACCGAGCGGACTGAACCACAGTTCGTTGGGCTGCTCCTGCTGCCAGCGCAGCCCGCCCTGGCTGCCGTACAGGCGCAGACGCAAACCGTTTTCTTCGCCGCTCGCCACCTGGCTCGCCCACAACATGCCGCGCGCACCGCGGGCATAACGCAGTTGCACCTGCACATGGTCGTCGACGCGCCGACCTGCCACGAAGGTGGCGAGCTCGGCGCTGATCTCGATGGGAGTCTGGCCGCTGACGAACTCGGCCAGATGCGCTGCATGCGAGCCGATGTCGCCCAGACATCCGGCCGGCCCGGCGAGCGCGGGGTCGGTGCGCCATGCGGCCTGCTTCAGGCCGCTGGCCTCGAGCGGCAGCGCCAGCCAGTCTTGTGCGTACTCGACCTGCACCACACGCAGATCACCCAACGCACCGGAGGCCACCATCTCGCGCGCGGCGCGCACCAGCGGGTAGCCGCTGTAGTTGTGGGTCAATCCGAACAGGCAGCGCCGCTGCGTGGCGAGCTCGAGCAGCCTCTCACCGTCGGCCAGCGTGGTGGTGAGCGGCTTGTCGCAGATCACGTGCGTACCCGCCTCGAGAAACACGCGTGCGACGTCGAAGTGCAGGTGGTTCGGCACCACGATCGCGACCACATCGATGCCATCGTCACGCTGGCTCTCGAGGCGTGCCATGTCACGGTAGTCGGTGTACACGCGGTCCGGCGCCAGACGAAGCTGTTCGCCGCTCGATCGCGCACGCTCGGCGTTGGACGACGGCGCCGCGGCGACGAGTTGGTAGTCGTCGTCGAGCCGCGCGGCGAAGCGGTGCACCGCGCCGATGAACGCGCCTTCGCCGCCGCCCACCATGCCCAGGCGCAATCGCCTCGGCGTGCTCACGCCCCGATCCCCATCATCCGGCGATTGGTCGCCGCATCGGTGGTGCTGGCCGCGAAATCGTCGAACGCGCGATCGGCCACGCGGATCAAGTGGTCGCGGATGAACGGCGCGCCTTCGGCGGCGCCCTGCTCCGGATGCTTCAGGCAACACTCCCATTCGAGCACGGCCCAGCCGCGGTAGCCGTACTGCGTGAGCTTGCTGAAGAT
>DATKJN010000714.1:0-7874 GCA_035543655.1 Burkholderiaceae bacterium
TCGCGCAGCGGCAGCACCTGCTCGAGCGACGCCGCGAACTTGCCTTCGCGCCACAAGCAGCGCGCCAGCCCGGTGCCCGCGAGGATGTGGCCGGCGCGGTCGTCCAGCGCCTCGAACTGCGCCTGCGCAGCGTGCAGCTCCACTCGGGCCTCGGCGGGTGTGCCGAAGTACAGCAGGTGGTAGCCGATGGCCAGCCGCGCCCAGGCCTGGCCGGTCCGATCGTCGTGCGTTTGACAAGCCTGGAAGGCCTCGCGCGCCAACTCGATCGATCGCGCGGCGTCTTGATGCAGCAGCTGCCACGCTTTGCGCGCCAAACGCAGCCCCTTCGATGAAGCCGACGTTGCCCCCGGGCGCGACATGGCACGAATTATCGAGTTCGCGCGGCCGGCGCGCCACCGGCCGGCATGACGCTGTTAGGGGTTGCGCGGCCTACATGCTGCGCCGGTACTGCCCGCCCACCTCGAACAGCGCCGCGGTGATTTGACCAAGTGAGCAACAACGCACCGCGTCCATCAGCACCGCAAAGACGTTGCGGTCGTCGATCACCGCCTGCTGCAGGCGCTTGAGCATTGCCGGTGCCTCGGCGGCATGGCGAGCATGGAAGTCGGCCAGGCGCTTCAGCTGCGACTGCTTCTCGTCCTCGGTGGAGCGCGCCAGCTCGATGTGCTCTGAAACGGGGTCGCCGTGCGGGTTGCGGAAGGTGTTGACGCCGACGATCGGATGCTCGCCGGTGTGCTTGAGCATCTCGTAGTGAAGGCTCTCTTCCTGGATCTTGCTGCGCTGATAGCCGGTCTCCATCGCGCCCAGCACGCCGCCGCGCTCGGTGATGCGCTCGAACTCGGCGAGCACCGCTTCCTCGACCAACTCGGTCAACTCGTCGATCACGAAGGCGCCCTGGTTGGGGTTCTCGTTCTTTGCCAGGCCCCACTCGCGGTTGATGATCAGCTGGATCGCCATCGCGCGGCGCACGCTCTCCTCGGTGGGCGTGGTGATCGCCTCGTCGTAGGCATTGGTGTGCAGCGAGTTGCAGTTGTCGTAGATCGCGATCAGCGCCTGCAACGTGGTGCGAATGTCGTTGAATGCGATCTCCTGCGCGTGCAGCGAGCGGCCGGACGTCTGGATGTGGTACTTGAGCTTCTGGCTGCGTTCGCTGGCGCCGTACTTCTCCTTCATCGCCACCGCCCAGATGCGGCGCGCGACACGGCCGAGCACGGTGTACTCCGGGTCCATGCCGTTGCTGAAGAAGAAGCTCAGGTTGGGCGCGAAGTCGTCGATGTGCATGCCGCGCGCCAGATACGCCTCGACGAAGGTGAAGCCATTGCTCAGCGTGAAGGCGAGCTGGCTGATCGGATTGGCGCCGGCCTCGGCGATGTGGTAGCCGCTGATGCTCACCGAATAGAAGTTGCGCACATCGTGGTGCACGAAGTACTGCGCGATGTCTCCCATCACCTTGAGCGAGAACTCGGTGGAGAAGATGCAGGTGTTCTGGCCCTGGTCTTCCTTCAGGATGTCGGCCTGCACCGTGCCGCGCACGTTGGCCAGCACCCATTCGCGGATTTTGGCTGCCTCGTCATCGGTCGGCTCGCGGCCGTTCTCGGCAGCGAACTTGTCGAGTTGCTGGTCGATCGCGGTGTTCATGAACATCGCGAGGATCGTCGGCGCCGGCCCGTTGATCGTCATGCTGACCGAGGTGCTCGGGCTGCACAGGTCGAAGCCCGAGTACAGCACCTCCATGTCGTCCAGCGTGGCGATGCTGACGCCCGAGTTGCCGACCTTGCCGTAGATGTCGGGCCTGAGGTCGGGGTCGTTGCCGTACAGCGTGACCGAGTCGAACGCGGTCGACAGCCGCTTGGCCGGCATGCCCTCGCTGAGCATCTTGAAGCGCCGGTTGGTGCGAAACCCATCGCCCTCGCCAGCGAACATGCGCGTCGGGTCTTCACCTTCGCGCTTGAACGCGAACGTGCCGGCGGTGTAGGGAAAGCTGCCGGGCACGTTCTCCAACAGCAGCCACTTCAGCAGCTCGCCGTGGCATTCGTACTTCGGCAGCGCGACCTTGCGGATCTTGTTGCCCGACAGCGTGGTGTGTGTCAGCGCGGTGCGGATCTCCTTGTCACGGATCTTCACCACGTATTCGTCGCCGGCGTAGGCCTTTTGCATCGCCGGCCACATGCCGAGCAGCTTCTTGGCGTGCGGGTCCTGGCGCGCCTCGCGCTGTTCGGCGAGGTTGACGGTGGCCTCGGCGGCCGGCGCACGGTCGGGCTTGCCGACCTTCAACATGGCGGCGGCGGCGCGCAGCTGTTGGATTTCGCGCGCCAACGTGGCCTGCTCGTGAGCGCGCTTCTTGTAGCCATGCACCGTGTCGGCGATGTCGGCCAGGTAACGCGTGCGCGCCGCCGGCACGATCGGATGCTGGTGCGTGCTGTGGCGCGTGTTCACCGCCGGCAGGCGACCTTCGCGCAGCGCTAGTCCCAGCGCCTGCAGCCGCGGCCTGAGCGCCTGGTACAGCGCCGTGACGCCGTCGTCGTTGAAGCGGCTGGCCATGGTGCCGAACACCGGCATCTCGTCGGGCCGCTTGCCGAACGACTGGCGGTTGCGCTGCACCTGCTTGGCCACGTCGCGCAGCGCATCGGCCGCACCCTTGCGGTCGAACTTGTTGATGGCCACGAACTCGGCGAAGTCGAGCATGTCGATCTTCTCGAGCTGGCTCGCCGCGCCGTACTCGGGCGTCATCACGTACATCGGCACGTCGACCAGCGGCACGATGGCCGCGTCGCCCTGGCCGATGCCCGAGGTCTCGACGATCACCAGATCGAAGCCGGCCGCCTTGCACGCCGCGATCACGTCGGGCAGCGCTGCGCTGATCTCGCTGCCGGTGTCGCGCGTGGCGAGGCTGCGCATGTAGACGCGTTGGCCGTCGTTCCACGGCCCGATCGCGTTCATGCGGATCCGGTCGCCCAGCAGCGCGCCGCCGCTCTTGCGCCGCGACGGGTCGATGCTGATCACCGCCACGTGCAGCGCATCGCCCTGGTCCAGGCGGAGGCGGCGGATCAACTCGTCGGTGAGCGACGACTTGCCCGCGCCTCCGGTGCCGGTGATGCCGAGCACCGGGATCTTTCTGGCGCCGGCCTTCGCCTGCAGCGTTTTCATCAGGCCCGCGTCGACCGCCTTGTTCTGCAATGCAGTGATCAGCTGCGCCAGCGCGCGCCAGGCCGGCTCGCCGTGCCCTTGAAGCGCGGCGAGGTCTTTGGGTGCGTGCAACGACAGGTCGTGGTCGCAGCGCATCACCATCTCACCGATCATCCCCTGCAGCCCCATGCGCTGCCCGTCCTCGGGGCTGTAGATGCGTGCCACGCCGTAGTCCTGCAGTTCGCGGATCTCAGCCGGCACGATCACCCCGCCACCGCCGCCGAACACCCGGATGTCGGCGCCGCCGCGCTGGCGCAGCAGATCGACCATGTAGCGAAAGTACTCGACGTGTCCGCCCTGGTAGCTCGACACCGCGATGCCTTGCACGTCCTCCTGCAGTGCGGCCGTCACGATCTCGTCGACCGAGCGGTTGTGGCCCAGGTGGATCACCTCGGCGCCCATGCCCTGCAGGATGCGCCGCATGATGTTGATGGCCGCGTCGTGGCCGTCGAACAGGCTGGCGGCGGTGACGAACCGCACCTTGTGGGTGGGGCGGTATTCGGCCAGGGCCTTGAACTCAGCGGACAGATCGGTCATGGGTGTCTCCGGGGTCACCCGTCTGCATGGCCGGCACGGCCCGCGGGCGCTCGCGTCAATTCGGCAGTCTAGGGCTGCGGCGCAACGGCTGCGATGGCCGAACCGATCAGCCGCACGATCGCATTTGCCAGAATCCGGCGTGGCCCACCCAACCGTCGCCGCTGCGCACACGGTGTCTGCCGCGTTCGTCGCGAGCGCGGTCGCGCGGCTGACCCCGGCGGCGCGCAGGCGGGTGCTGGCCGCATGCGGCATCGCGCCCCAGGTGCTCGGCACCGCGGATGCACGCGTGCCGGCCGCCGCTTTCGGAGCGCTCTGGTTGGCGGTGGCCGACGAACTCGACGACGAGTTCTTCGGCCTCGATTCGCGCCGCATGAAGGTGGGCAGCTTCGCGCTGCTGTGCCGCGCGTTGCTCGGCCACGGCACGGTCGGCGGGGCTTTGCGCGAGGCGCAACGCGGCTTCAACCTGTTCTTCGACGATGTGCGGGTCGAGCTGGAATCCGACCCCCCGCGCGCGCGCCTGCTGCTGCACAACCGCATTCAGCCGCTGGCGCTGCGCCGCTTTGCCGACGAGACCTTGCTGGTCATGCTGCACGGGCTGCTGTGCTGGCTCGCCGGGCGGCGCGTGCCGTTGCGCGCCGGCGCGTTCGCCTGGCCACGCCCGGTTCACGCGGGGGAGTACCGGCGCATGTTCGGCGCCGCCTTGGATTTCGACGCGCCCACCACGTCGATCGAGTTCGACGCGTCGGTGCTGGGCGGGCGCGCTGCGCCCGGCGCCGCGTCGCTGCGCGAGTTCCTGCGCGACGCGCCGCAGTCGGTGTTTCTCAAGCAGGTGGGCGCGGCGGCCTGGTCGGAGCGTGTGCGACGGCGGCTGCGGCGCGGTGCCGACTGGCCGGCCGCCGAGGACGTGGCGCGGGAGTGGGGTGTCTCGGGGGTGACCTTGCGGCGCAAGCTGGCGGCCGAGGGCACCAGCTGGCAGCGCGTGGTCGACGGATTGCGGCACGACCTGGCCGTGCGGCTCCTCAGCGACCGGGCGCTCAGCCTCGAGCAGGTGGCCGAGAGCCTCGGCTACGGCGATGCGCGCTCGCTGCACCGGGCCTTCCGCAAGTGGACGGGCGCGGCGCCCGGGGCCTACCGAGGCTCCTGAGCGCAGCGGTGCCTGGGGTCCGCCCGTCCCCCATCCCCGGGGTGGTCGGGGCGCGGAGCGTCGCTAGGATCGTGACATCGATCACATCCCTCAGACCTCGCGCGCCGGCCCTAGGGCCGGCGCGGTCGCCATCGAAGGCGTGCTTTTGCGTCAGCCCGTCGAAATCCTGCCCTGGGCCTTGTTGTCCGTTGCCGCGCTGGTGCTGTCGGCCAGTGCGGCCGATGCATTGCGCCGCGGCACGCCGCTGCCGCTGGAGCAGACCGTCGAGATCGGCGGTGCCGACAAGGTGCCGGCTCGCTTCACGCTCGGCGCCGAGGCGTTCGCGCTCGATTCCGCCGAGTTGCCCCGGGAGTTGCATCGCTCGCTCGATGCCGTGGCCGATGCATTGCGGGCCAGCGGCGCCTCGGCCGTGCGCATCGAGGTGCACACCGACGCGTCGGGTCCGATCGAGGCGCGGCGGTCGCTGACGCAGCGGCGCGCCGATGCGATCAAGCTGTACCTTGTCGATCGCGGTGTCGATGCGGCCACGCTGCACAGCGTGGGCATGGCTTCCAGCGTGCCGCGGCGCGGAGTGGACCCGTACGCCGGCAGCAACCGGCGCGTGGAGATCGTGCGCCTGTAGCAAGCCTTTTCGCCCCGCGGCTACGATCGGGGCGAGATGAACAAGGCTTTCACCCGCGAAGTCGACGACGCCGGCGACGACGATGACGCCGACGGCCCGGTGCCGCCGTTGCCGGCTGGCGGCAAGAACTACATCACGGTGCAGGGCTACCGGCGCCTGCGCGCGGAACTGCTCGACCTGATCGACCGCGAGCGGCCGAAGGTCGTGGAGGTGGTGTCGTGGGCCGCGTCGAACGGCGACCGCTCGGAGAACGGCGACTACCTCTACGGCAAGAAGCGCTTGCGCGAGATCGATCGGCGCATCCGCTTCCTGACCAAGCGGCTCGACATCGCCGAAGTGACCGACCCGTCGCTGCACCACGGCAGCGACCAGGTGTTCTTCGGCGCAACGGTCACCTATGCCAACGCGCGCGGCGAAGAGCGCACCGTGACGATCAAAGGCATCGACGAGTCCGACAGCCTGGCCGGCGAGGTGAGCTGGATATCGCCGATCGCGCGTGCGCTGCTGAAGGCGCGCGAGGGCGACGAGCTGAAGCTCACGACCCCAGGCGGCGTGGAGACGATCGAGGTGCTGGAGGTCAAATACCCGGGGCCGGCGACCGATTGAGCCTCAAGGCTTGATGCGCCAGACGCGTTGCACCGGCGGACAGCGCCGGATCGTGCGCAGCGCGTCGGCCAGGTGCAACCGGTCGCGCACACTGACCAGCAAGCGCAGCTCGGTGGTCTCGGAAGCACGGTCCTCGCCCATGTCGATGTGCGTGATGTCGGCCTGCGCTGCGCTGACGGCGCTCGCCACCTGCGCCAACACGCCCTTGCCATTGCGCACCAGCACCGTGATCTCGGTCTCGAAGGTGCGAGTGGGCTCTTCGGCCCACTCCACCCCCATCCAGCGCTCGGGATCCCGCTCGGCCAGGCGTTTGGCCACGTGGCACTCGGCGGTGTGCACCAGCAGCGCCTCGCCGCGCCCGAGGTAGCCGACGATGTCGTCGCCCGGGATCGGGCGGCAACAGGTGGCCAGTTGCAGCGAGGCGCCCTCGCTGCCATCGACCACCACCAGGCCGTGCGAGGGCACTGCGTCGTCGCTGGCGTAGCGGCCCAGAGTCAGCGTGACCGCATCGGGGCGGGCCCCCTGTTCGCCCATCATCTGCGACAAGCGCTTGGCGACGATCGAGGCGATCTTCTTGCCGATGGCGATGTCGGTCAGCAGCTCGCCGCGGGTGCGGTTGCCGCTCCAGCGGATCAGCTGCTGCCACAGCGCGTTGCCCGCGGGCTCGTCGTCGCCGTTCGGCGGCAGCAGCAGGCCCTCGGCACGCAGCGCCTGCGCCAGCAGCTTCTCACCGAGCGCACGCGACTCCTCCAGCTCCATCGTCTTCAGGTGGTGGCGGATCTTGGAGCGGGCGCGCCCGGTGCGCACGAAATTGAGCCATGCCGGGTTGGGTCGCGCGCCGGGCGCGGTCACCACTTCGACCACGTCGCCCGAGCGCAGCTCGGTGCGCAGCGCCACCGGCTCGTTGTTGACGCGCGCGGCCACCGTGTGGTCGCCCACGTCGGAGTGGATCGCGTAGGCGAAGTCCACCGGCGTGGCGCCGCGCGGCAGCGACAGGATCCTGCTCTTGGGCGTGAACACGTAGACGGCGTCGGGCACCAGATCGATCTTCACGTGCTCGAGGAACTCCGCGGCGTCGCGCGTCTCGTCCTGGATGTCGAGCAGCGACTGCAGCCACATCGTGCCCAGACGCTGCGCCTCGTCGGTGTCCTTGTCCTTGGTCTTGTAGAGCCAATGCGCCGCGATGCCCGACTCGGCCACCGCATGCATCGGCCCGGTGCGGATCTGGAACTCCACCGACGTGCCGAGCGGGCTCACCAGCGTGGTGTGCAGCGACTGGTAGCCGTTAAGCTTGGGAATCGCGATGTAGTCCTTGAAGCGGCCGGGCACCGGTTTGTACAGCTGGTGCAGCACACCGAGCGCGAGGTAACACTCGTTGAGCGAGCCCACGACGATGCGAAAACCGAAGAGGTCGCTCACCTGCGCGAAGCTGGTGTGCTTCTCGCGCATCTTGCGGTAGATCGAATACACCGTCTTCTCGCGCCCACCGACCTGCACCTTGATCTTGGCGGCCGCAAAGGCGCGCATCACCTCTTGCTCCACGCGCTCGACGATGTCGCGCCGGTGGCCGCGTGCGCGTTGCAGGGCTTTGCCCAACGCGACGTGGCGCCACGGATGCAGACAGCCGAACGACAACTCCTGCAACTCGCGGAAGGTCTGGTTCAGGCCGAGGCGGTGGGCGATCGGTGCGTAGATCTCCAGCGTTTCTCGCGCCATGCGCTGGCGCCGGTCGGGTGCGATGGCCTGCACCGTGCGCATGTTGTGCAGACGGTCGGCGAG
>DATKJN010000715.1:0-2670 GCA_035543655.1 Burkholderiaceae bacterium
CGGATGTGCGGCAGTGCGGCGGCAAGGCCGGGGAACATCGCCTGCGTCTGGCCGCCGAGCAGGTCGGTGAACGCCGGCGCGATGCCGCGGTAGGGCACGTGCAGGACGAAGGTGCCCGACTGCTGCTTGAACAGCTCCATCACCAGTTGCGTCAGCGAGCCGGTGCCGGCCGAGCCGTAGCTCGCCTTGCCGGGATTCTTCTTCAGGTAGTCGATGAAGCCCTTGAGGTCGTTGATCGGCAGGCCGGCGTTGACCACCAGCACGTTCGGCGTGCCGCCGATCATGCCGATCGGCGTGAAGTCCTTGACCGCGTCGTACGGCAGCTTGCGCGTGGCCGGACTGGTGCCGTGCGTGGCCACGTAGCCCTGCATCAGCGTGTAGCCGTCGGGCGCCGCCTTGGCCGCGGTCTGCGACGCGATCACGCCGCCGCCGCCGCCGATGTTGTCGACCACGAAGGTCTGGCCGAGCGCCTTGCTCCAGCGTTCGGTCACCGTGCGGCCGACGAAGTCGCTGCCGCCACCCGCGGGCACCGGCACGATGTAGCGGATGGGCTTGGTCGGAAACGATTGCGCCCACACCGGCGCAGCCGACAACAGCAGGGCCGGGGCGGACTTCAGTACGGAGCGTCTGGTCGTCATGGTGTCCTCAGTTCGCGAAGCGCGCTTGCGCCGACGCATCGGTGGCGAGCAACTCGTTCAGGCGCACGTGCGATGCGGACACGTGCTCGGCCAGCAATGCCCGCGCGCGCGCGGCGTCGCCCGCGGCTATGGTGGCGATGATCTGCTTGTGCTCGAGCAGGGAGGCCCGCATGCCCATGTCGCGCGACAGGTTCTTCAGGCGCGACAGGTGCAGTTGCTGCACGATGCCGCGGTAGGTCGCCGACAACGCATCGTTATCGGCCGCCTCGACGATCGTCCAGTGAAACGCCAGGTTGGCACGGTAGTAGGCCTGCACGTCCCGGCGCGACGCGCTCGCGTTCATCTTGGTCTGCCAGTCGTTGAGCGCCTTGACCAGCGCGCGGCGCGGCCGGTCGGGCAGGGCGGCGACACGTTGGCCGGCATGGCCGTCGAGCGTGCTGCGCAGGTCGTAGAGGTCGGCCACCTCTTTCGGCTCCAGCACACGCACGAACACGCCGGCATGCTTGCGCGCGGCCACCAGGCCGGTGCTGGCCAGTTCGCGCAGCGCTTCGCGCACCGGCACGCGCGACACGCCCAGGCGCGAGGCCACGTCGGGCTCGTTGATGCGCTGCCCCGGTGCCAGCACGCCGCTGACGATGGCGCGCAGCACGTCGTCGCGGACCAGCTTGGCCAGCGAGGTGTCGCGGATGTCGGCCAGCAGGTCGTCCGACGATGGATGGATCCAGGGCAGCACGGATTGAACTTTGATCTAACGTATACGATATTAGCTCACCCCATTTGCAAGTCGGAGGCGCCATGGCCCGCTCGATCTGGTTCGCCGCGTTGTGCGCCGCCGGCGCCGCATTCGCCTGCAATGCCGTCGCGCAGACGGTGAAGGTCACCCCGCTGGGCGGCATCGACGGCGAGTTCTGCCCGCAGGACCGCGCGCTGGTGTTCGAGGATCCGAACGGCACGCGCGTGCTCTACGACCCGGGCCGCACCGTTGCCGGTGCGGGCGATCCGCGGCTCGGCAAGATCGACATCATCCTGGTCAGCCACATGCACGGCGATCATCTGGGCAACGCGCACAACAAGGAACCCAACGCCGGCAGTTGCGCGCAGCCCGACATGTCGGTGTCGGCGATGCCCAATTCGAGCGCGGTGAATATCGCGCTGGCCAAGAAGTCGAAGATCGTCACCGGCAGCGAGATGCCGCCGTTCTTCGCCGCCAAGCTGCGGGCCAACGGTGGCAATCCGGCCGATTCGATCCTGGCGCGCTTCGGCGGCAGCGTGACGGTCGGCGGCATTCGCATCGCCACCGTGTCGGCGCTGCACAGCAACGGGCTGGACCCCGACTACATCGGTGGCGAGCTCGGCAAGGCGATGAAGGAGGCGGGCATTGCCGGCGACGTCGGCCTGGCCACCGGCTACGTCGTGCGCTTCAGCAACGGCCTGGTGGTCTACCTGTCGGGCGACACCGGCATCACCGCCGACCAGGAGCTGGCGGTGCGCAACCACTACCAGGCCAAGCTGGCGGTGATGAACATCGGCGACGGCTTCACCACCGGCCCGGCCGAGGCCGCCTACGTGATCAACGAGCTGGTCAAGCCCGCATCGGTGATCGCGTCGCACGCCAACGAGGTCGGCACGGTCGGCGGCAAGGTGCGCCCGGGCAGCAAGACCGAGGCCTTCATCAAGGCGACGAAGGTGCCGGTGCACATCCCGTTGTCGGGCAAGACGATGGAGTTCGACGCCTCGGGCAAGTGCACCGCGGGCTGCTGAGGCGACACCGAGCGAGCCCACGTCGCTAGTTCGAGGGCGTTCGTCTGGCCGAAGCACGGCCGTGCACCGCACGCGAGAAAACCCCGTGTCGGGGGCGCCTGCAATCTCATATATTAGGTATGAGATAGCGAGGGCCCGCCATCAGATGAACCTCACGCCGTCGCACCGGTTGCTCACGCGGCCGAAGTCGCTCACCGACCTGGCGCACGACAGCATCCGACAGCTCATCGTCGGCGGCGAGCTGCCGATGGGCGCGCAGCTCTCGGAGGCC
>DATKJN010000716.1:0-2091 GCA_035543655.1 Burkholderiaceae bacterium
ATCCTGGCGCGCACCGATGCGCTGGCGGTCGAGGGCTTCGACGCCGCGCTGGAGCGCGCCGAGAAGTACCTCGCTTGCGGTGTCGATGCGCTGTTCGTCGAGGCCCTGCGCGGCCCGCAGCAGATGGATGCCGCGTGCGCGCGCTTCGCCGCGCGCGTGCCGCTGCTGGCCAACATGGTCGAGGGAGGGCAGACGCCGCTGCAGTCGGCCGGCGAACTCGGACAACGCGGCTTTCGGATCGTGATCTTCCCGGGTGGCACCGCGCGCGCGGTGGCGCACACGCTGCAGGGCTACTACGCCAGCCTGCACGGCCATGGCAGCACGGCGCCGTGGCGCGAGCGCATGCTCGACTTCGACGCACTGAACGCGCTGATCGGCACGCCCGAGCTGCTGGCGCTCGGCAAGCGCTACGGCTGAAGCCGCTTCAGCACTGGAACACCGGTGCGTCGCGCGACAGGATCGCGCTGCGCGTGTTCACGCCCCAGATCGCTTGCAGGTCGGCCTCCAGCGTGGCCACCAGTTCGCGCACGTCGTGCGCCGCGCCGTCGTGCAGCGCCTCGGCCACGATGAGCACGCGCGCGCTCGACGGCTGGATCGCCGACAGCGCGCTTTGCCGGTTGGTCCAGCGGCGCGCGTGCGAGCGGCCGGCATCGTCGGCAAAGGTCACTTCGTTGGGCTCGGGGTGTTCGTGTTCGCCGCCGAACGACAGGTAGTCTTCGCTGCCACTCGCGTGGCGCACCTGCAGGTTGCCGCCGACGTGCGCCAGGTCGAGCGCGGCCACCGGGATCGCATGCGCCACCGAGATCGCGTTGCACAGGTCCACCAGCGGATGCAGGCGTGGCAGGTCACCTTCCTTGCGCAGCCTGCGCAGCAGCGCCTCGGAGGCGCAGCGGTATTGCGTGGGCTTGAGCCCCATGCGCTGGAACGTGCGCCGCCACGCCTGGATGGCCGGCAGGTCGGATTCGCTGCGGCCTTCGATCTGCGCTTGCGCGCGTGCGGTGTGGCGCGCCAGAGCGGCGCCGACATCGGCGCGATCGTGCAACCCGTCGGCATGAATCACGCCGGCCACCAGTTCGGGAAACGCCTGCCAGAGTGCGTTGGAATGGCTGAACTGCATGTGTCAGTGTGTGGCCGGGTCGATCGAGGCGCGATTGTCACGCAGCGCCCAACGGCAGGCGCATCACGAACTCGCTGCCCTTGCCCAGCCCCTCGCTGCGCGCCTCGATCGTGCCGCCGTGCATCTCGATCAAGCCCTTGGCCAATGACAGGCCGATCCCCTGCCCGCCCTGCGCGCGATCGGCACTCGACGCCACCTGGCCGAAGATCTGAAAGATCTGCGCCATGTGCTCGGCGGCGATGCCGATGCCCGTGTCGGCGACACGGACCACCGCCACGGCACCGTCCAGCTGCACGGTGAGCGTGATGGTGCCGCTGGGTGGCGTGTACTTGGCGGCGTTGATCAGCACGTTGGAGAACACCTGAGCCAGCCGCGTCGGGTCGCCTTCGAGACCCAGTGGCTGCTGCGGCATCGTCACCTGCAGCGTGTGGCGGCCGGCATCGATCACCGGCCGCGCGATCTCGACCGCGTGCTCGATCGCCGTGGCCAGCTGCAGCGGCTCGAGGCGCAGCTTGAGCTGCCCGCGGCTCAGGCGCGACACGTCGAGCAGGTCATCGAGCAAGCGCGTCATCTGGCTCACCTGGCGGTCCAGCACCGCATGGCACCAGGTCGCGGTGGCGTTCTCGCTGCCGAGCTCGCGCAGCACGTGGATGGCGTTGCGGATCGGCGCCAGCGGGTTGCGCAACTCGTGCGCAAGGATGGCAATGAAGTCGTCCTTGTTGCGGGCGGCCTCGCGCAGCACCTGCTCGATCTGCTTGCGGTCGGTCACGTCCATCATCACGCCGAAGCTGCGCCAGGGTTTGCCGTGTGCGTCGTACGAGGCCTGGCCGCGCAGGTGCAGCCACACCGGCACGCCGGCGCGCTGCACGCGGAACTCGAACACGAACGGACGGTGTTGCGCGATCGCCTCGTTGCGCACGCGCTGGAACTCCTTGGCGTCATCGGGTTGCAGCAGCGTGAGCACACTCTTGGGC
>DATKJN010000717.1:0-2648 GCA_035543655.1 Burkholderiaceae bacterium
GGAGACCGCGATGAAAATTTCAATGAGTGTCCTGGCACTCGGTCTGGCGGTGTCGGTGTCGGCCTGCGCACAGACGCAGGCGATCCAGTCCTGCCACAAATCCAAATGGGGCCCCAACGATCAAGTGGGCGCGCTCAACAACATCACCACCGCCAACGTGACGGAAGCGGCCAAGCTGATCAAGCGCGGCAAATCGATCCGCATGGGCATCGAGACCAACAGCAAGACGCCGGCGTTTCCGCCGCGCACCTTCTCGATCACCGTGCTGACGCCGGGCCAGGAGTACGGCGGCACCCTCGGCGACACCAAGACCAACTACCACGACGACATCATCATGGGCTGGGTGGGCATCGGCTCGCAGCTCGATGGCCTCGGCCACATCGGCATCGACAGCGTGTACTACAACTGCCTGGCCGGCAAGGACGTGGTCAGTGCCGGCGGCCTGAAAAAGCTAGGCATCGAAAACGTGCCGGCGATCGCCACCCGCGGTGTGATCCTCGACATGGTCGGTCTCACCGGCAAGGACCCGGTGCCCGAAGGCACGGCCTTCAACAAGAAGGAGATCGATGCTGCGCTCGCACGCCAGGGCAACATGAAGATCAACAAGGGCGACGTGGTGATCTTCTACACCGGCTGGACCCAGTTGATCGGCAAGGACGACAAGCGCTATGGCTCGGTGGAGCCGGGCCTGGGCATCGAAGGCGCCAACTACCTCGCGTCGCTCAACGTCGCGATGGTCGGTGCCGACACTTGGGGTGTGGAAGTGATCCCGTTCGAAGACCCGAAAAAGATCTTCCACGTGCACCAGATCCTGCTGCCGATGAACGGCATCTACATCCTGGAGAACGTGAACGCCGAGGAGGCGGTGAAGGACAAGGTCTACGAAGGCCTGTTCACGCTCGGGCCGTCGCGCATCACCGGCGCGGTGCAGGCGATCATCAACCCGATCTTCGTGTACTGAACGAGCGCCACGCGCACGGACAAACGGGCCCTAGGGGCCCGTTTTCTTTTGCATGATCGAGCGTTCAAACCGTCACTTCACGGTGGCGGCCAGCTTGCGCATTTCGGTGATGCTGAAGCCACGCAAGGTCTGCGTGCGCACGTTGCCGAGCGCCGCCGTTTTCATCGCCAGCGTCATCACGGCCTCCTCGGGGCCTTCGGAAACGATGACGATGTCATAGGCGCCGGTGGTCCAGTGCACGCTCTTGATCGTGACACCGGCGGCTTCGGCGGCGGACTTGAACGCTTCGTAGCGCTGCGGCGACTCCTTGATGTTGCGCGCACCTTGCTCGGTGAAACTGGCCAGGGTGATGTAGGCAGGCATGCGGATCTCCTCGTGCAGCCCGTAGGCTGGCAGCGACGGCCCGTTTGCGGCCTTGAGTCCGGCGCCGAGGAGGGCCGTCTGGCCCTCGGTGCCACGACCGAACCGGGCAAGGTAGGCCGCGGCGGCCGCCACGTCAAGTGCGGCACCACGGGCGCCGCAGGGCTGCTACACCGTGCGCCCGCCGTCGACCGGGAACTCCACGCCGGTGATGAACTCGGCATCGTCGCTGGCGAGATAAACCGCGGCGCGCGCGATGTCGAGCGGTGTGGACAAGCGCCCCATCGGAATGGTGGCGATGAACTTCTTGCGGTTCTCCGGCGTGTCAGCCATGCCCATGAACTGCTCGAGCAGGCCGGTGGCGCCCATCACCGGGCAAATCGCATTGACGCGGATGTTGTCGACGCCGAGCTCGACCGCGAGCGACTTGCTCATCAGGTTGACCGCGCCCTTGCTGCTGTTGTACCAGGTGAGCCCCGGGCGTGGGCGGATGCCGGCGGTGGAACCCACGTTGAGAATCACGCCGCTCCTTTGCTTGCGCAGGATCGGCACCACGGCATGCGTCATGTGGAAGATGCTCTTCACGTTGATCGCATAGAGCTTGTCGAACGTGGCCTCGTCCACATCGAGCAGCGGTCCGTTCTTGTGCGACCAGCCCGCGTTGTTGACCACGATGTCGAGCCGGCCACCGCCGAGCTTCAGCGTCGCCGCGACCAGCGCATCGATGTCGGCGCGCTGCGTCACATCGCAGGTCACCGCGATGGCGTTGGCGCCGAGCGCGCCGGCCACGTCCTTCGCGCCGGCGGCGTTGATGTCGGCCACCGCGACCCGGGCCCCTTCCTTCACGTACTGGCGCGCGATCTCGGCGCCGAAGCCGCTGGCCGCACCGGTGACGATGGCGACCTTGTCCGTCAGTCTCATGCGTGCTCCTCGAGAGTCTCACGTCACCGCAGCGGCACGTGTGGCGCGATTGTGGCGCCAGGCCTCATGGCTCGCACGAATGGCGGCAACCGCATGATGGGTGCATGCTGCCCTGCAGTGCAGCATCGGAGGTGGTCATGGCAGGCATGGTCGATGGCAAGGTGGTGGTGGTCACCGGCGCGGGCGGCGGCATCGGCCGCGACATCGCGCTGGCGCTTGCGGCCGAGGGTGCGCAGGTGGTGGTCAACGACATCGGCACGTCGACCACCGGCGAGGGCACCGACGCCGGCCCGGCGCAACGCGTGGCCGACGAGATCAAGGCCGCCGGCGGCAACGCGGCGGCCAGCACCGACAGCGTGGCCGAGGCGCGCTCGGCCAACCGCATCGTGCAGTGCGCGCTCGATCA
>DATKJN010000718.1:0-2774 GCA_035543655.1 Burkholderiaceae bacterium
GTCCGCTGCGCGCGGCTTCGCGCCGCTGGGCCGAGTTGGCGGTGCCGGTCACGCTGACCCGCATTGCCGCACTGCTGCATGTGGCGGCGGCCGCGCTGGCCATCGGACTGCTGGGCAGCATGTACCTGCGTGGGCTGGTGCTCGACTACCGTGCCGGCTGGCAGAGCACCTTCCTCGATGCCGCCGACGTGCATCGCGTGCTGTCGCCCTTGCTGACTCCCGCCAGCATCGTCACCGGCATCGCCGTGCCGGATGCCGCGGCCATCGAGTCGATGCGCCTGACCGCGCCCGCGCAGCCCGCATCCGCGCCGGCCGCGCCTTGGATCCATCTGTATGCCGCCACGTTGGCGATGGCGGTGGTGCTGCCGCGTCTGGTGCTTGCGCTGGCGGCGTTCGCGCAGGCGTCGTTTCGTGCGCAGCGCTTCAAGATCCCGTTGAACGACGCCGCCACGCAGCGCGAGGTGCAGGGCTTGCGCCGCCAGCGCAGCACGGTGCAACTGTGCCCGTATGCACAGTCACCGTCGGCGCCGGCGGCACTGGGATTGCGTGCGCTGCTGGCGCGCGAGTTCGGTGCCGATGTGCTGCTGCAGGTCGCAGCCGCCACCGCGGTGGGCGACGAAGAGGTGGCGGCCAAGGCGCTCGCGTTGGAGGGCGTCACCAGCCGCATCGTGCTGGTCGATCTGGCGGCCACGCCGGAAGACGACCACCACGGCCGGTTCGTGCACGCCTTGCAAGCCGCGGCGCCACAGCTGCCGCTGCTGTTGCTGGTCGACGAGTCGGCCTACCGCCGGCGTTTTGCAGCGATGCCCGAACGGCTCGACGAGCGCCGCGCCGCATGGCGGCGCTGGGCGGCGTCGCACGGCGTGCAGGTGCGCACCGTGGCCCTCGAAGGCTTCGACGCCGCGCTGGCTGGCGCTGCCGCGAAGCCGGCCACATCCGCTCGATGAGCGCAGCCGCGCCGATCGCGCTCAGCTTGATCGCCCACACCAACGTGGGCAAGACCACGCTGGCGCGCACGCTGCTGCAGCGCGACGTCGGCGAAGTGCGCGACGAGCCGCACGTGACCGAGCTGAACGAAGACCACCTGCTGGTGCGCAGCCCATCGGGCGACGAACTGCGCCTGTGGGACACACCCGGGCTCGGCGACAGCGTGCGCCTGGTGCGCCGGCTGCGTCTGCAGGGCCATGCGCTGGGCTGGTTCCTGACCCAGGTGTGGGACCGCTGGCGCGACCGCTCGTTCTGGTTCACGCAGCAATCCTTGCGCCATGTGCGCGAGCACGCCGACGTCGTGCTGTACCTGGTGAATGCGGCGGAGACGCCCGAGGCCGCCGGCTACGTCGAAGCCGAGATGGAATTGCTGGCGTGGCTCGACAAGCCGGTGCTGGTGCTGCTCAACCAGATGGGACCGCCGCGCGGGACCGCGTCGGAGGCGCAGGACGTGACGCGTTGGCAGCGCCACCTGCAGGGGCTGCGCAGCGGCTTGCAGGTGTTGCCGATGGACGCGTTCGCGCGCTGCTGGGTGCAGGAGTTGACCCTGCTGCGCGCGGTGCAAAACGTGCTCGACGAGACACGGCGCGAGCCGATGGCACGGCTGTGCGACGCGTGGCAGCGCATGCGCGAGGACACGTTCGAGCGCGCCATGGCGGTGCTGGCGCGCAACCTGGCGCAGATCGCCTGCACGCGCCAGCGCATCGAGCCGGCGGCCGGCCTGGCCGAGCGTGTCAAGCGGCTGGTCAGCCGGTTCGGGCCGTTGCTCGGCAGCGCCGACCGCGACGATGCCATGGCCCAGGCGCAAGCGGCGCTGGCTGCGCGGCTCGACGCCGACGTGCGCGCCAGCACGGTCGAACTGCTTGCACTGCACGGCCTCGAAGGCCGCGCGGAGGGCGACATCCTGGCGCGTGTGGCGACGCAGTTCGACGTGCGTGCGCGCGTGGCCGAGGGGCCGGCGGCGGTGGTCGGCGGCCTGCTCAGCGGCGCGCTGGCCGGACTGAAAGCCGATCTGCTCAGCGGCGGCTTGACGATGGGCGGTGGGCTGCTCGCCGGAGGCTTGCTCGGTGCGCTGGGCGGCGCCGGCCTGGCACGCGGCATCAACGTGATGCGCGGTGGCGGCCCGCCGTGGGTCGGCTGGACCGCCGAGGCGATGGCGCCGATGGTGCAGGCCGCGCTGCTGCGTTACCTCGCGGTGGCGCATTTCGGTCGCGGTCGCGGCCAGTGGACCGAAGGCGAGGCGCCGGCGCATTGGCGCGACGTGGTGGCCGCTGCGCTGGTGCCGCACGCCGACGCGCTGCGCGCGCTGTGGCAGTCGCGCGGTGCGCACTTCGAGGCCGGCAGCGATCCCGACCGCTTGGCAGCGGCCTTGCTGCCGCTGCTGCGCAAGGCCGCTGCCGAGTCGCTCGAGCGCTTGTATCCCGGCGCCTGGGACGCGGCGCACATGCCCGCGTGACCCGCTGGTCAAGGGCCTCGATCGGGGTCTGCTCGTTGCGCCGCCGCCAGATGGGCATGCAGCGTCGCGATGAAGGTGCTGGTGTCGATCGGCTTTTCGATGTGTCCGGCGCAGCCGGCCGCCAGCGCCTGCTCGCGCTCGTGCGGCATCGCGTAGGCGGTGATTGCGACCACCGGCACCGACTGCAGCACCGGGTCGGCTTTCAGTGCGCGCGTGGCCTCATAGCCGTCCATCACCGGCATCTGGATGTCCATCAGGATCAGGTCGGGCTTGTGCGCGCGTGCCTGCTCGAGCGCCTCCATGCCGTTGTTGGCGGTGACCACGGCGAAGC
>DATKJN010000719.1:0-2771 GCA_035543655.1 Burkholderiaceae bacterium
GGGGCTGAACGCTCATACACGCCTCCTGGAGAAGATGGCGAGTATGTTCCTTCCGCCGGCGGTCGCGATACTCGCGCAAGTGCAGACTGCGCTGAAGCAGACCGCCGTGAGCGGCGCCTTCTGTTTAGGTTTGTCCGACATCTGCCCGTCGCGCGAGACGATGTCGCGCGCGACCCCGATTTGAGGGCAGGTGTTGGATAAACCTCAAGGGAGGAAACCGCGGCGTGTGCCCCGGTGGTCCGATGGCGCTACGGCGCTATGGCGATTTGGGCGGTCGCGCTTGCGATGACGACGGTGATCGGCCTTGCGCATCGAGCGGCGGCGAAGGTGCAGCGCCTGCCACCGGAGCAGTCTCGGCGTGCTGGCTGGCGATCTCTCGAGCAACGGAACACAGGAGTTCCCCGCAAGACGAAGTCACGCCGTGCCGGCACTGGGTGACGAAGGGCCGGCGGGTGGCTGGAGCGTGACAGACGATTGAACTCATGGTGCGTGTGGCTGTTGGGGTGGTGCGCGGATCGTCTCGCCGCGCGCGAAGGTCTGAAGGACGAGCATTGCGGCACCGCAGTGCAGGCAGACGAAGCAAGGCTTGGCGTGCTCGATCTCGGCGGCGCTGTCCGGGGTGTGCGAATGGACCGCCGGCACTGCGTGGAGCAGCTCGCGCACTCGCGCCAGGTTGGCCTTGCGGCTGCCGTTGGCGAGCAGCCCGTAGTGGCGGATGCGATGGAACCCGCCGGGCAAGACATGCAGCAGGAACCGCCGCATGAACTCGTCGGCACCGAGCGTCATCGTCTTGTGCCGCGTCTTGCCGCTGGCCCGGTAGTCCTTCCAGCGGAAGGCCACACCGTGCTCGTCCATGGCGACGAGCCGGCTGTTGGCAATCGCCACCCGGTGGGTATAGCGCGACAGATAGGCCAGCACGGCTTCGGGCCCCGCGAACGGGCGCTTGGCATAGACGACCCACTCGCACTGGCGAAGCGGCACGAGCCACCGGGCGAAGGCACTGGCGTCGGCCAGAGCGACGTGCTCGCCGAAGAATTGCAGCCGACCGCGCCGATGGACCGCCTGGAGCTCTTCGAGCAAGCGCCGCCGGAACAGCCGCGACAGCACCCGCACGGAGAGGAAGAAGCCGTGCTTGCAAGCGACCCAGCTCTTGCCGTCCGGCGCCAGCCCGCCGCCGGGAACGATCCCGTGCACGTGCGGGTGATGCGTCAGCGCCGAGCCCCAGGTGTGCAGCACCAGGGTTGCGCCGATGCTTGCGCCAAGATGCCTGGGATCGGCGGCGATGGTGCACAAGGTCTCGGCGGCGACATCGAACAGCAAGCCGTAGATCGCCGCCTTGTTCTGATACGCGATCTCGGCGATCGGCGCCGGCAGCGTGAAGACCACGTGGTAGTACTCCACCGGCAGCAGATCGGCCTGGCGCGCCTCGAGCCAGCGTCGTGCGGCGCCGGCCTGGCACTTCGGGCAATGGCGGTTACGGCACGAGTTGTAGGCGATCTCGACTTGCCGGCAGCCTTCGCAACGCAAGACGTGTCCACCCAGTGCCGCGCTGCGGCACTGCTCGATGGCCGACATGACCTTGAGCTGGCCCAGGCTCAGATGGCCGCGCTCAGCCTGGCGCCAGGCAGACCCGTGGGTGCGGAAGATGTCGGCGACCTCCAGGGCGACGTGCCCCACGGAGGTGGCCTATGCGGGCTGCAACCTCTCCAGTGGGCTCACCACCTCGCGCAGGATCTCGGTGGCGACATGGGTGTAGATCGTCGTGGTCTCGAGCTTCTTGTGGCCGAGCAGGACCTGGATCAGGCGGATGTCGACCTTCTGCTCCAGCAGATGGGTCGCAAAGCTGTGCCTCAAGGTGTGCATCGAGACGCGCTTGTCGATCTGCGCGGCCTCGGCAGCGGCATGAATCGCCCGGTTGAGCTGGCGCGTGCTCAAGGGATCCATCGGGTTGAGGCCCGGAAACAGCCACCCGTTGGGCAGCATCTTGCCCTGGGCATGGGCCACCCGCCACCAGGAGCGTAGCCGCTCGAGCAGCACCGGCGAGAGCATGGCGTAGCGGTCCTTGTCGCCCTTGCCCTGCTCGACGCGCAGCGTCATGCGCTGGCTGTCGATGTCGCTGACCTTGAGTGCGATCACCTCGCTCGTGCGCAGGCCGGTGCCGTAGGCAATGGACAGCGCCGTCTGGTACTTCAGGCTCGGCGCTGCGGCGATCAGGCGGGCGACCTCCTCACGGCTCAGGACCACCGGCAGGGTTCGCGGCACGTGCACCGGCTGCATCCTGGCCATCAGCTCGGCGCGGTCGAGCGTGACGCCGAAGAAGAACTTCAGCCCGGTGATCGTCGCGTTGAGGGTGATCGGCGAGCTGCCTCGGTCGACCATGTGCAGCTGGAAGCGGCGCAGCTCTTCTATGGTGGCGGTGTCGGGCGAACGCCCGAGGTAGGCAGCCAGGCTGCGCACCGCACGGATGTAGCCTGCCCGTGTCTTGGGCTCGAGCTTCCTCATACGCATGTCGTCGAGCATGCGTTGGTGCAGCGGCGCGACGCCCGGGGTCGATGAGTTCATGGTCCTGCTCCTGTCGATGAACGAGGCGGATTGCCTCGATCGTCAACATCGCAGAACCACCGCCACGAACCACCACGGCCTGGTCGAAGCGCCTACCGCGCGAGCGGTTTAGTCCAGTGGCCCGGATCCGGGTGCTTATGACCGTCAGCTGTCGGGATGGCCGCTGCGAACGGCAGGTTTCAGACGAGACGATCGCGACCGGGAACACC
>DATKJN010000720.1:0-6273 GCA_035543655.1 Burkholderiaceae bacterium
TGACGCTCGAGAAGAAGCTCCCCAACAACGCCGGCCCGGCGACCGAGCCGCTGCCCGGCTTCAAGGAAATCCAGCCCCAGGTGTTTGCCGGGCTGTATCCCACCGAAGCGAGCGAGTACGAGCAGCTGCGCGACGCGCTCGACAAGCTCAAGCTCAACGACTCGTCGCTGCGTTTCGAGCCCGAAGTGAGCCAGGCCCTGGGCTTCGGCTTCCGCTGCGGGTTCCTCGGCCTGCTGCACATGGAGATCGTGCAGGAGCGCTTGGAGCGCGAGTTCGACCAGGACCTGATCACCACCGCCCCGTCGGTGGTGTACGAGGTCGAGCTCAACGATGGCACGGTGATCAAGGTTGAGAATCCGTCGAAGATGCCCGACCCGGGCCGCATCCGCGAGATCCGCGAGCCCATCGTCACGGTGCACCTGTACATGCCGCAGGACAGCGTCGGCCCGGTGATGACCCTGGCCAACCAGAAGCGCGGAATCCAGGTCCAGATGTCGTACCACGGCCGGCAGGTGCACCTGACTTATGACCTGCCGTTGGCCGAGATCGTGCTCGACTTCTTCGACAAGCTGAAGTCGGTGTCGCGCGGCTACGCGTCGATGGACTACGCGTTCAAGGAGTACCGGGGCGCCGATGTGGTGAAGGTCGACATCCTGATCAACGGCGATCGCGTCGACGCGCTGTCGGTCATCGTGCATCGCAGCCAGAGCGTGTACCGGGCGCGCGAGGTGGTGGCCAAGATGCGCAAGATCATCCCGCGTCAGATGTACGACGTGGCGATTCAGGCGTCGATCGGTGCCAACATCATCGCCCGTGAAGACGTCAAGGCGCTGCGCAAGAACGTGCTGGCAAAATGCTACGGCGGCGACATCACCCGCAAGAAGAAGCTGCTCGAGAAGCAAAAGGCGGGCAAGAAGCGCATGAAGCAGATTGGCACGGTCGAGGTGCCTCAAGAGGCGTTTCTGGCGATCCTGCAGGTCGACGACTGATCCAGCCGCGAGCCGGCAGAACCACCCCGACGCCCCAAGACAGAGGCACGACGATCACGACATGAGTGCATTGACCGCGATTCTGTATGCCGCGCTGGCGATCTACCTGGGTGGCTGGTACGCCGATCGGTGGATTGGCAATTTCTCGCTGCTGCTGTTCGTGCTGACGGTGGTCACGCTGGCTTACTGGCTGGCAGAGCGCTTTCACTTCAAGCCGGCGCGCGAGGCGGCAGCGTCCGCGCTGGAAGCGCAGCAGTCGCAGCGGCGAGCTGCATTGGCCGGCAAGGGCATCACGCAGGTCGACGGTGACCTGCAGACGGCGCGTGAACGGCTGCTGGCGCAGCCTTGGTGGCTCGATTGGACGGCCGGCCTGTTCCCGGTGATCCTGGTCGTGTTCCTGCTGCGTTCGTTCCTGTTCGAGCCATTCAAGATCCCGTCCGGGTCAATGGTGCCCACACTCGTGATTGGCGACCTGATCCTGGTGAACAAGTACCACTACGGCGTGCGCTTGCCGGTGATCAACAGGAAGGTCATCGCCAACAACAGCCCGAAACCGGGCGACGTGATGGTCTTCCGCTACCCGGTGGATCCGCGCGTCGATTACATCAAGCGGGTGGTCGGCGTGCCAGGCGACGAGGTTGCTTACCTCAACCAAAAACTCAGCATCAACGGCAAGCCGGTCGAGCTGAAGCCGCAGGGCGAGTACTACGACGATGATTCACTGCGCTACGCACCGCAGTTCCTCGAGACCCTGGGCAGCGTGCCCCACCGCATCCTGGTCGACCCCAAGCGCAACGCCTTCTACGGCAGCACCGAATCGCGCCAGTTCCCGAATGCCGAGAACTGTCGCTACTCGGCCGAGGGCGTCGTGTGCAAGGTTCCCGAGGGTCATTACTTCATGATGGGCGACAACCGTGACAATTCTCAGGACTCTCGCTTCTGGGGATTCGTCCCAGACGAGAACATCGTGGGCAAGGCCTTCTTCGTTTGGATGAATTTCGGTAATCTCCGCCGCATCGGATCGTTCCAATGACAAGCGGGGGAAAGGGGTCTGGCATGGGTTCATCGCGGCGGCCGGGAGGCGGTCATCAACGCGGGGTCAGCCTGATCGGCTTGTTGTTCTGGGCCATCATCATCGGCTTCATCGGCTATGTGGCGGTGCGTGTGCTGCCCACGCTGAACGAGTACTTCACCATTCAGGGTGCGGTCAACAAGATCGCCGCGGGAAACCCGACGACGGTCGGTGAGATCCGCCAGCAGTTCGACAAGCAGAAGGACATCGAGTACTCGATTGCGTCGATCTCCGGCAAGGACCTTGACATCACCAAGGAAAACGACCGCATCGTGATCCGTTTTGCCTATCCCAAGGAGATCGAGCTGATCGCGCCGGTGTACCTGCTGATCAAGTACGAGGGCCGTTCGCGCTAGGGCACGGCCGTTGCCCGCTTCGACCACGCATGGATGCGCACCTCGACGCCCTTCAGAAGCGCCTCGGCCTTCGCTTTGCTGAACCGGCGCTGCTGATCCGCGCGCTCACACACCGCAGTTTTGGCGCCGACCACAACGAGCGCCTGGAGTTCCTGGGCGACGCGGTGTTGAACCTGGCGGTGTCGACTCTGCTGTTCGAGCGTTTCGGCGGCTCCGACGAGGGCGACCTCACGCGCGTGCGGGCGCACCTGGTACGCGAAGAGAGCCTCCACCGTGCCGCGCTGACGCTCGGCCTGCCCGACGTGATGCGTCTGTCCGATGGCGAAGCGCGGGGCGGCGGTGCGCAGCGGCCGTCGATCCTGGCCGATGCGCTCGAGGCACTGATCGGCGCCACCTATGTCGATGGCGGCTTCGAGCGCGCGTTGGAGCTGGTGCGCCACCTGTTCGGCGAGGTGATCGCGGCCAGCGAAGCGCATGCCTGGTCGAAGGACGCCAAGACCGAGCTGCAGGAGTGGCTGCAGGCTCGGCGCATCGCGGTGCCGGTGTACCGCATCGTGGGCACCACGGGCCAGGCGCATGCGCAGACGTTCGAAGTCGAGTGCAGCATCCCGGCGCTGTCGATGGCCGAGACGGGTCACGGCCGTTCGCGCCGAGCCGCCGAGCAGGAAGCGGCCCGCCACATGCTCGATGCGCTGAAAGCCAGCGACCGGCCGGGCGGCCCGCTGCGGTCGTGATCGCATCCAGCGGCGCGGACACGCGCTGCGGCACAGTCGCCATCGTCGGCCGACCCAATGTCGGCAAGTCGACGCTGCTGAACGCGCTGGTCGGGCAAAAGATCAGCATCACGTCGCGCAAGGCACAGACCACACGCCATCGCATCGTCGGCGTGCGCACCCGCGGCGACACCCAGTTCGTGTTCGTCGACACGCCGGGCTTCCAGACGCGCCATGGGCAGCCGCTGAACCGCAACTTGAACCGCGCGGTGCGCAGTTCGCTCGCCGACGTGGACTTGGTGTTGCTGCTGGTCGAGGCCGGCCGTTTCGGATCCGACGACGCGCAGGTGGTGGCTCTGCTACCCGAAGGCGTGCCGACGATCCTGGTGGCGAACAAGCTCGACACCGTGCGCCGTCGCGACGACTTGCTGCCCTGGTTGCAGCAGCTGCCGCAGCGCCACGACTTCGCCGAATACGTGCCGATGTCGGCTGAACGCGCCGCGGATGTCGAGCGCCTGCTCGACATCATCGAACCCCGCCTGCCGCGGCAGCCGTGGATCCACGAAGCCGACGCGCTGACCGACCGCAACGAGCGGTTCCTGGCTGGCGAGATCGTGCGCGAGAAGCTGTTCAGGCTCACCGGCGACGAGCTGCCGTACACGTCGACCGTGGTGATCGACCGCTTCGAGGAGCAGGCCGCGGAGCCGCCCTCCCGCAAGCCGCCGCCGCGTGGCGCGCAACCCGGGCAGCGGCGCGTGCACATTGCCGCCACCATCGTCGTCGAGCGTGATTCGCACAAGGGGATCGTGATCGGGCAGGGCGGCGAGCGACTGAAACGCATCGGGACCGAGGCGCGCCACGAGCTGCAGCGGCTGTTCGAAGCCCAGGTGATGCTTGCGTTGTGGGTGCAGGTGCGCTCCGGTTGGGCCGACGACGAGAAGCACCTGCGCAGCTACGGCCTCGAATGAGCGCCGCACGGCCGCTCCGAAGGCGCCCACTCCCCCGTGGGCGGACGCCGCTCGGCGGCAAGGGGGCACGATGACCGACAGCCGGCGCAGTGCCGCGGTGACGCAGATCGCGTTCGTGCTGCACAGCCACGACTGGAGCGAGTCGAGCCTGATCCTCGAGCTGTTCACGCGCGATGCCGGCCGGGTCGTCGCCGCGGCCAAGGGTGCCAAGCGGCCGACCTCGCAGCTGCGCGCCGTGCTGATGCCGTTCCAGCGCATCGCGGTGCAGTTCGCGCGCAGCCGCGGCGACGAAGGGAGCGAGGTGCGCACGCTGCGCAGTGCCGAATGGGGCGGCGAGGCGGCACCGATGCACGGTGCGGCCTGGTTTGCCGGCTTTTATCTCAACGAGCTGCTGCTGCGCCTGCTGGCGCGCGACGACGCTCACCCGCGCCTGTTCGATGCTTACGCCGCTGCCCTGGCTTGCCTCGGCGACAGCGAACCCCGCTCGGAGTCCGCGCTGCGTGCCTTCGAGCTGTTGCTGCTGCAGCAGACCGGCGTGCTGCCGGAACTGCACCGCACCACGCTGACCCAGTCGTCGGTGCAAGCCGACCGGCGCTACGTGCTGCGCTCCGACCAGGGGCTCGCCGAAGCCGCCTCGGCCGACACCGCACTGGGCGGCGCGCACTGCCTGGCGCTGGCTGCCGCGCTGCAGGCGTGGTCGAACGCCGCCGATGACGGCCAGGCATTCGCCAGCCTGCAACACGCCTGCGCGTCGGACCTGCCGCCGCTGAAGGCGCAGTTGCGCGCGCAGCTTCACTATCATCTGGGCGGCGCCACGCTGCGCACGCGCCAGGTGATGATCGACTCGCAGCGGCTGTTCGAAGCCGGACCATCCAAACGATGAATCCCATGGTCGCCCCCGAAGCGTTCGCGCGCGATGCACGCACCGCGCTGTCGGTCAACGTCAACAAGATCGCGCTGTTGCGCAACTCGCGCCACCTCGACATTCCCAACGTCGTGGCGCTGTCGCGAATCGCCCTTGAAGCGGGCGCACGGGGCATCACGGTGCACCCGCGGCCGGACCAGCGCCACATCCGCACGCGCGACGTGCACGAACTCGCGGCACTGATGCGCGAGTGGCCGCATGCCGAATACAACATCGAGGGCAATCCGTCGCACAACCTGATGCAGTTCGTGCACGAACTCAAGCCGCACCAATGCACGCTCGTGCCCGACAGCGAAAGCCAGTTCACGTCCGACCACGGCTACGACCTGCCGGCGGACAGCGCGGCCCTGCGGCCGCTGGTCGATGAGCTGCGCTCGCTCGGCGTGCGTGTCAGCCTGTTCATGGACCCGTTGCCCGACGCGATGCGCCATGCCGCCGAGCTCGGTGTCGACCGCGTTGAGCTGTACACCGAGCCGTATGCGCAGGCGCATGGCGCGCCCGCGCAGGCTGAGGTGTTGCGGCGATACGCGGCTGCAGCGCAAGCCGCGCACGCCGTCGGCCTCGGCGTCAACGCCGGGCACGACCTCAACCGGCACAACCTCACCGACTTTCTGCGCGCCGTGCCTGACGTGCTCGAGGTGTCGATCGGGCATGCATTGATCGCCGATGCGCTCGAGCTGGGGCTGGCCGCCACCGTGCGCGCCTACCAGCGCTGCATCGAACAG
Organism: Burkholderiaceae bacterium; assembly: GCA_035543655.1. GTDB lineage: Bacteria > Pseudomonadota > Gammaproteobacteria > Burkholderiales > Burkholderiaceae_C > JAEUPI01. The sequence goes on from DATKJN010000720.1 coordinate 5,749, forward strand.
GCGCAAACGGTGCCGGCACGATGATCGTCGGCATCGGCACCGACGTCTGCGACATCGACCGGATCGCCGCCGCCATGCAGCGCCACGGCGACCGGTTCGCGCAGCGCGTGCTCGGCCCCGAGGAGTGGCGTGTCTTCGAGGCGCGGCGGGCACGCGTGGCGCGGCGCGGACTGAGCTATCTGGCGACGCGCTTTTCGGCCAAGGAGGCCTTTTCCAAGGCCATCGGCTTGGGCATGCGCATGCCGATGACGTGGCGCTCGTGCGAGGTGATCAATGCGCCGGGCGGGCGACCCGAGGTCCGCCTGCATGGCGAGCTTGCGCGCTGGTTCGGCGAGCGCCACCTGCGCGCCTTCGTCAGCGTCAGCGACGAAGCCAACGTGGCCACCGCGTTCGTGGTGGTCGAGAAGGACTGATTCCATGACTGCTGTCCACGCCCCGCTGGTGCTCGATGTCGCCGGCCTCTCGCTCAACGACGACGACCGCCGGCGCCTGCAGCATCCGTTGACCGGTGGGCTGATCCTGTTC
>DATKJN010000721.1:0-5572 GCA_035543655.1 Burkholderiaceae bacterium
CTCTGGGTTTCGTCTTCGGCGACCAGCATCGCGATCACGCTCTGGCCGTCGTCGAGCATCATGCCGCGCACGCCGCGGGCGGTGCGGCCCATCGGGCGCACGTCGTCTTCGTCGAAGCGCACCGCCTTGCCGCCGTCGGAGAACAGCATCACGTCGTGCTTGCCGTCGGTTAGCGCGGCGCCGATCAGGTAGTCACCCGGATCGAGATCGACCGCGATGATGCCGGCCTTGCGCGGGTTGCTGAAGTCGTCCAGCGCGGTCTTCTTCACCGTGCCCAGCGCCGTGGCCATGAACACGTAGTGGTCGGCCGGGAAGCTGCGGAACTCGCCGGTCAACGGCAGCACGACGGTGATCTTCTCGTCGGGCGTCAGCGGGAACATGTTGACGATCGGCTTGCCGCGGCTGGTGCGCGAGCCTTGCGGCACCTCCCACACCTTGAGCCAGTACACGCGCCCTCGGTTGCTGAAACACAGGATCCAGTCGTGCGTGTTGGCGATGAAGAGCTGGTCGATCCAGTCGTCTTCCTTCGTCATGGCGGCCTGCTTGCCGCGGCCGCCGCGCCGCTGGGCACGATAGTCCGACAGCGCCTGGCTCTTGATGTAGCCGGTGTGGCTGAGCGTGACCACCATGTCCTGCGGCGTGATCAGATCTTCGGTCAGCAACTCCTGCACGTTGCGTTCGATCAGGCTGCGGCGGGCGCCGACCTTGGTCTGGCCGAACTCCTCGCGCAGCGCCATCAGCTCGTCGCCGATGATGCGCACCACGCGCTCGGGCTTGGTCAGGATGTCGAGCAAGTCGGCGATGCGCTCCATCACCTCCTTGTACTCGCTGATGATCTTGTCCTGCTCCAACCCTGTGAGGCGCTGCAGGCGCATCTGCAGGATCTCGCCGGCCTGTTCGTCCGACAGCCGGTACAGCCCGTCGAACTGCAGCCCGTAGTGCACGGGCAGGCCTTCGGGGCGAAACGCCTCGCGGCCGCCGGGCGTCTGGTCCTGGGCGCGCGCGAGCATCTCGCGCACCATCGACGAATCCCAGCCTTTGCTCATCAATGCCGCCTTGGCCACCGGCGGCGTCGGCGAGGTCTTGATGGTCTCGATGAATTCGTCGATGTTGGCCAGCGCCACGGCAAGGCCCTCGAGCACGTGGCCGCGTTCGCGCGCCCTGCGCAACTCGTACACCGTGCGCCGCGTGACGACTTCGCGCCGGTGGTCGAGGAAGATCTCGACCAGTTGGCGCAGGTTGCACAGCTTCGGCTGGCCGTCGATCAACGCCACCATGTTGATGCCGAAGGTGTCCTGCAGCTGGGTCTGCTTGTACAGGTTGTTGAGCACCACCTCGGGCACTTCGCCGCGCTTGAGCTCGATCACCACGCGCATGCCGGACTTGTCGCTCTCGTCCTGGATGTGGCTGATGCCTTCGAGCTTCTTCTCGTTGACGAGCTCGGCGATGCGCTCGAGCAGCGTCTTCTTGTTCACCTGGTAGGGGATCTCGTCGACGATGATCGCCTGGCGTTGGCCGCGGTCGATCTCCTCGAAATGGCACTTGGCGCGCATGATCACCTTGCCGCGCCCCGTGCGGTAACCCTCGCGCACGCCGGCCAGGCCGTAGATGATCCCTGCGGTCGGGAAGTCAGGCGCCGGGACGATCTCCATCAACTCGTCGACCGTGGCCGCCGGGTTCTTCAGCAGGTGCAGGCAGGCGTCGACCACCTCATTGAGGTTGTGCGGCGGCACGTTGGTGGCCATGCCGACGGCGATTCCGGCCGAACCGTTGACCAGGAGGTTGGGCAGCCTGCTCGGCAGCACCAACGGCTCTCTTTCCGAGCCGTCGTAGTTGGGTCCGAAGTCGACGGTTTCCTTGTCGATGTCGGCCAACATCTCGTGCGCGATCTTGGCAAGTCGGATTTCCGTGTAGCGCATCGCCGCGGCGTTGTCGCCATCGACCGAGCCGAAGTTGCCCTGGCCATCCACCAGCATGTGGCGCAACGAAAAGGGCTGCGCCATGCGCACGATGGTGTCGTAGATCGCGGTGTCGCCGTGGGGGTGGTACTTACCCATCACGTCACCGACGATGCGCGCGCTCTTCTTGAACGGCCGGTTCCAATCGTTGTTTTGTTCGTGCATCGCGAACAGCACCCGGCGATGCACCGGTTTGAGGCCGTCTCGCGCATCGGGCAGCGCGCGCCCGACGATCACGCTCATCGCGTAGTCGAGGTACGAGCGCCGCATCTCCTCTTCGAGGCTGACGGCGACGGTTTCCTTGGCGAATTGGGTCATGCGACGGGCGGCTTGCAGCCGTCTTCTGAGGGGCCGAATGCCCAATGCAGGCGCGGCAGAAGGGCGATTCTAAGGGGCTACCCCGTGTCGTAGCTTCGCAACATGCAGGGCCCATCAACGTTTGCACCGGGCCAAAATGAAGGGCGTACGGAGCCCTATGGCACAATCTTCGCGATCGGTGGTGAGCGCTCGCAGAACGGGGTGTTTACCCGAATTTCTCGCTTCCGATGCAGACGTTTCGCAGGCAATCTGCGGCAATCCCCTGAGAGGAGAACCATGAAGAAACTCAACAAGGTGGCGATGCTCTTCGCATCGGCCGCTTTGGCTGCGCCGCTCACCGTTTTTGCGCAAGCCAAGCCCGTCGACAACTGGCGCAGCGGAACCGGTCTGGACTGGAAGAGCGGTACCGGCAACTGCTGGCGTGACGCCAGCTGGACTCCGGCCACGGCCTCCGCGGAGTGCGATGGCGCGCTGAAGCCGCCCGCGCCCGCGCCCGCGCCCGCGCCGCGCGTGGCGCCGCCGCCGCCGCCACCCCCGCCGCCCGCTCCGCCGCCGCCGCCGCCGCCGCCGCCGCCGCCGCCCGCTCCGGTGAGCGAGAAGGTCACCTTCGCGGCCGACGCGTTCTTCGACACCGGCAAGTCGGTGCTCAAGAACGAAGCCAAGGCGAAGCTCGATGACCTCGTGGCCAAGACGGCTGGTGTCAACCTCGAAGTCATCATCGCGGTCGGCCACACCGACTCCGACGGCTCGGATGCCTACAACCAGAAGCTGTCGGTCTCGCGTGCCGAAGCCGTGAAGGCCTATCTGGTGAGCAAGAACGTCGAGCGCAACCGCGTCTACACCGAAGGCAAGGGCGAGAAGCAGCCCGTGGCCGACAACAAGACCAAGGAAGGCAAGGCGAAGAATCGCCGCGTCGAAATCGAAGTGGTGGGTACGCGCACCCGCCGTTGATGCAGCGGCTCGCAAGAGCCATTGCACAAAGCCCCGCCTCGGCGGGGCTTTTGTTTGCCCACCTCGTGGGCATCGTCCAGGTGCGCCGCCGTTTGCGAAGGGGCGCGCTACGATTGCGTCGCATGAGCGTCAACGCCGATCCGCAGGAGCTGTCGAAGTTCAGCGAGCTGGCCCATCGCTGGTGGGATGAGCACGGTGAGTTCAAGCCGCTGCACGCCATCAACCCGTTGCGCCTGGACTGGATCGACGCCATCGCGCCGCTGCGGGGCTGCCGTGTGCTCGACGTGGGATGCGGTGGCGGCATCCTGGCCGAATCGATGGCCCGGCGTGGTGCACACGTGTTGGGCATCGACCTCGCCAGCAAGCCGTTGAAGGTGGCGCAGTTGCACGCGCTCGAGGTCGGCGTGCAGAACCTGGAGTACCGCGAGGTGTCGGCCGAAGCGCTCGCGTCGGAGCGTGCCGGGCCATTCGACACTGTTACCTGCATGGAGATGCTCGAGCACGTGCCCGACCCTGCGTCGGTGGTGCATGCGTGCGCGGCGCTGGCCCGACCCGGCGGTCGATTGTTCTTCTCCACCATCCATCGCAGCGCCAAGGCGTTCGTTTACGCCATCGTCGGCGCCGAGCATGTGCTGAAGCTGCTGCCCAAAGGCACACACGAGTACGCCAAGTTCATTCGTCCGAGCGAACTCGCACACTGGTGTCGCGATGCCGGGCTCGAAGTGCTCGAACTCAAAGGAATGCAGTACAACCCCGTCACCGGCCGTTATTGGTTGTCGGGCGACACCAGCGTGAACTACCTGGTGGCGTGCATGAAGCCGCAATGAAGCGCGCGCTCCGAGAGGCGGTGCTGTTCGATCTCGACGGCACCTTGATCGACAGCGCGCCCGATCTCGCCGGCGCAGCCAACGACCTGCGCCAGGCGCAAGGCATGCCGCCGTTGCCGTTCGCCTCCTTGCGGCCCATGGTAGGCGCCGGCGCGCGCGGAATGGTCGGCGTGGCCTTCGGTGCGAAGCCGGGCGATGCCGAGTTCGAAAGCTTGCGCGACGCCTTTCTTGCGCGGTACGAGCAGCGCATGCTGCAGCAGACCGCCGTGTTCGATGCCATGCAGCCGGTGCTGCAATCCCTGGAAGCAGCCGGCGTGCGCTGGGGTGTGGTCACTAACAAGGCGTCGCGCTTCACGGAGCCGATCGTCGATGGACTGCGACTGCGCACGCGACTGGCTGCGTTGGTGTGCGGCGACACCACCCCGCACAGCAAGCCGCATCCCGCGCCGCTCCTCGAAGCGGCGCGACAACTCGGCATCGACGCGGCCGCGTGTGTCTACGTGGGCGACGACGCGCGCGACGTGGTGGCGGGCCGCGCCGCGGGCATGGCCACGCTGGCGGCGCAGTGGGGTTACCTCGGCAACGGGGCTGGTATTCACGAATGGGGCGCCGACGCGGTGCTCGGCGAGCCTTCCCAGCTCTTGAACTGGCTGCAACTGGCCTAAACTGTCACCTTGTTCTTTTGGGGCCGACCTGGCTTCGACGTGGGTGCGGAGTCGGTTCAGGGCATGCCGAGCGCCAGATCAGCTCGTAAATCCAGCTGGAAACAAAGTAACTGCGAACGACGAACGTTTCGCCCTCGCCGCTTAAAAACCGGTGAGCCTCGCAACGGTTGGCCGATGGGCCGGGCCCGAGCCGCAAGGCAAAGGCTGCGAGGTCATACACATTGGCTGGTGATGTGCCGGGTCACTCGGTACTTCACGAGATCAAGTGACTGGCGGATCCGGTAGCGTGCTGCTGCGCGACCGGAGACGCGAGACTCAAATCAGACAGCTACGCATGTAGAACTGGCCGGCAATGGCTTGCGGACGGGGGTTCGATTCCCCCCGGCTCCACCACAACTCTTAATCGAGGGGCACGCGTCGGCTTGCCTTCGAGGACGTAAACGAAATCGCCTTCGTGGCTAGGCCGGTGCCAGGCACTGATCGGCCAGGAGCCGCCGGGTTCGACTCGCGCGCCGCGATCCGTCAGCGCATCGGTCGCGTCAAGTAGACGCCTTCGCGGCCGACGATTGGCTGGCGCGTCGGCATGAAGATCGTGCAGTCGTCGATCGGGGCACGGATCTCCTCGTCGCCGTCGATGGCAATCAGCTCGCCCTTCGCGAACGTCTCGAAGCCGATCACCGGCCGAGTGAAGTGGAAGTCCGCGTGCTTGATGACGTGCGTGCGCAGCAGCTCGAAGCGCCGCGGCGGCTGCGCTGGAGCCGGCACCTCGCGATCGATGAGCTTGAAGTGGCCGAGCACGTTGAGCGCAACCTCGGTTGCCAAGTCGGCGCTCGATCGCTTGAAATGCTGGCCG
>DATKJN010000722.1:0-2756 GCA_035543655.1 Burkholderiaceae bacterium
TTGTTCGAGGGTCGCAACGTCGTGCTCGAGTGGAGCTGGGGCGCCCTCTGGCGCTGGCGCCGCGGCGAACCGCTGCGCTTGCGCACGCTGCAGGCAGGCACGCTCGATCTGCAGTTGTTGCGGGCGGCCGACGGCCGCGCCACGTGGCAGCTCGGCCGCGGCCAGCAGCGCCCGAAAAACGATGACGAGCGGGGCGACCTGCCACGCGTCGGACTGCTGGCGGTGAACGACGGCCGCATCGTGGTCGACGACCGCATCACCGACACGCAGCTGCAAGTCGCGCTGCAAGGGCGCGAGCAAGAAGGTGCCGCTGGCCAAACCGGCAGCGGCTACCGCGTCACGGTGTCGGGCCGCTATCGGGCGATGCCGCTGAACCTGCAACTTCAAAGCGGCTGCGCGCTGCCGCTGTTGCAAGGCGATGAAGACAACACGCAGCATCCGAGCAGCAGCTTGATCGTCAAGGGCGCGGTCGGTGCGGCGCGGGTGTCGTTCGACGGCCGTGCGTCGGCGTTGCTCGGTGCACGCCAGTTCGATGGCGCGATCCAGTTCGCCGGGCCATCGTTGGCCAAGGTGGCCGACCCATTCGGCGTCACGCTGCCGCAAACACCGGCGTTCGAGTTGCGAGGCCGGCTGGCGCACGACGCCGGCGTGTGGCACCTGGTGGCCGAGCGCGCCACCATCGGTGCGAGCCGGCTCGGCGGCGACTTTCGGTATGACTCGCTCAGCAAGCCACCGCGCTTGAGCGGCCAATTGAGCGGGCCGCGCCTGTCGCTCGCCGACCTGGGTCCTTCGATCGGTGCCGAGACCGGCGGCACGCCGAAGCGGCTTGCTCCCGACGCGCGGCCACGCAATGGCCGCGTGCTGCCGCAGCGCCAGTTCGATGTGCCGTCGCTGCGCGCGATGGACGCCGACGTGCAGGTCGCGGTCGACGAACTCGATTTCGACACCTCGGCGATGGCACCGATGCGCGGCCTGCGAGCCCATGTGCTGCTGAACCGCGGCGTGCTGGAACTGCAGAACCTCAAGGCCAGCGTGGCCGGTGGCCAAGCCAGCGGCACGACGCGGTTGGACAGCAATGCCAATCCGCCGAAGTGGGGCGCCCAGATGCACTTCGGTGGCGTTGACATCGCCGGTTGGCTGCGCGGCGCGCGCACCCCCGAAGGCAAGGAGAAGGAACCGGCACCCACCAACACGCGTGCCCAGAAGCAGCAGCGCGAGCAAGCGCGTCAGCAGCCTGACCGGCCGCCTCCGGCCTACGTGACCGGCGTGCTCGAAGCCGACTTCAACCTGACCGGGGCCGGGCGCTCGACCGCGCAGATCCTCGGCTCGATGGATGGCCGCAGCGACATCATCTTGCGCGAAGGCACGTTGTCGCACCTGGTCACCGAGGCCCTGGGGCTCGATCTCGCGCAAGCGCTCGGCGTGGTGATTCGCGGCGACCGGCCGTTGCCGCTGCGCTGTGCGCGTTTCACCTTCGGCGTCAACGACGGCGTGTTCAAGGTCGAACGTGGCGTGCTCGACAACCCGGACACCACGATCCGCGTCGGCGGCACCCTCAATCTGCGCACCGAGGCGCTCGGCCTGGTGGCGCGCGCGCGTCCGAAGGACGTGTCGCCGGTGTCGCTGCGTTCGCCGATCACGATCACGGGCACGTTCAGCGAGCCGCAGATCGGCGTGCAGGGCAAGCGCCTCACCGGTCGCCTGCTCGGCGCGATCGCCCTCGGCAGCGTGTTTCCGCCGCTGGCGCTGCTGCCGCTGTTCGACCCCGGCGAGGGCGAGCAGGCTGATCCCTGCCTGCGCGGCGATGCGGCACCGCCGGCATCGCGTGCGGCGTCGAACGCGCGCTGACGCCGGATCACTCTTGCCGCAGGCGGATGCCGTCGCCGGCATCGTCGATGCGGTAACGCGCCCCGTGCGTGACCTGGATCGGCTTGGCCGACGGCGCGTCCAGCCCTTCGGCCGTGAGCGAGAGCAATGCGCGACGGCAGCGGTCGTGCGTGCGGATGACGTTCGGCTTGAGCTCGTACCGCTCGCCGCCGAGCTCGTATTGCACCGTGTCCCGGCTGCGATTGGTCAACGTGATGCGCACCGCGAGCGACTTCGGCCGCGCCAGCAACTGCACCGCGTAGTAGCGACCGCTGCGTGCGCTCTGTGCCACTGCCATGCCGGCTTCGGTCATGTCACCGTCGAGCAGGTTGCGACGATGCGGCGGCGATTGCACCCAGCCGTCGAACAGGCGCTGCGCCAGCTCATCGGCCTGAAAGCCGCGCGCGCTGGAGGCGAATGCGATGTTCTCGGCCGTGAGGCAATGGTCATATCCCTGGGCCCTGGCGCGTTCGGCCGGCTGGCGTCCATCGACCTCGTGGCCATACCGATCGGTCTCGGCCATGTACTGCGCAAAACGCAACGCGGCCGCGCGCAGGCGGGGCTCGCTGCCGAGCGGCTTCCAGCCCGATGCGGCACGCAATTCGTTGCTGCGTTGCTGCAGCTTGCGCGTCACGTCGCCGGCGAAGTCGGCCCAGGCACTGAGCGGCGCGCACAGCGCGAGGGCCCAGGCCACCGCTGTCGCGCCACGAGTCAAACGGCAAGGCCAGGCGGCGGCACGCATCCGGTCCACTTTACGCCGGGCGCCTTGCTCGCCTCGCTTGCCTGGCGCTCAAGCCGCTTGTTCGGCGAGGAAGATCTCGACGCGGCGGTTCTGTGCGCGCCCGGTCACGTTGGCGTTGTCGGCCACCGGCTCGCGCGAGCCGCGGCCT
>DATKJN010000723.1:0-4720 GCA_035543655.1 Burkholderiaceae bacterium
TGTAGCCAGCGGTTCCATCCAGATTCGTGAGTTTGCTGACGCCGCTGTAGACAAACATCAGCGCCAGCAACACACGGCCGGCCACGGCGAGCGGAGATTTGAAAGAATCCAACATGAGAGGCTCCTGGCGAAACAATCCTGCGCACAGGTTAAGGCGGCGACTACGCGTCGCCGAGCGACAACATTGAACGTCGCATTCAAAGTCAATGATGGTGAAGATGGCTTCGCAGGGGCCGGGGGTCGGGATTGAAGATCGGAGAACCATGCAAGCACTGTTCAGCCTGGTCGGTCTGCTGGTGGTCGTGGCGATCGTCGGTTTGATCGCCAAAAAGCAACTGCAGGCAGTGGCGCCAGCGACGCCAGCGTCCGCCTCTGGCGCGCCGGCCGGCGGCGCCGCGCCGCCCACGGTGCAGGAGCAATCGCGCGGCGTGCAGCAGAAGGTGCTGCAGGAGATCAACCAGTCGCTGCAGCAGGGCGCCGAACGCGCCGCCGAACCCAAGCCGTGACACCCGAGGCGTTCGACGACACCGTGATGCGCATGGCGCTCGACCAGGCGCTCAATGCGCAATTGGCCGGCGAGGTGCCGGTGGGCGCGGTGCTGGTGCGCCGCACCGAGCTCGGCCCGCAGGTGGTGGCCACCGGCTACAACCGCCCGATCACGACCAATGACCCCACCGCGCATGCCGAGATCGTGGCGCTGCGCCACGCCGCGCAACTGGCCGAGAACTACCGCTTGCCCGACCTCGAGCTCTACGTGACCCTGGAGCCCTGCGCGATGTGCGCGATGGCGATCCTGCATGCGCGCATCAAGCGCGTGGTGTTCGCCGCGCCGGACCCCAAGACCGGTGCGGCCGGTTCGGTGGTGGACTTGTTCGGGCACCGAGCGCTCAACCACCAGACCGAGGTGGTGGGTGGGGTGCAGGCCGAACCGGCGGGTGCCCTGCTGCGCGAGTTCTTCTCGCAGCGGCGCGCCGAGCTGCGCGCCGAGCGAAACGCCGCAGCGGCGACGGGCGACACGGCGGCGCAGGCCGCCGACGACGCGGCGCCGATTCCGACCGGCGAGGTGATCGAATCGCAGCCGCCTTCCGACGAGCCGCGATGAGCCACGAACACCATCACTCCAACGACGGCTCTTCGATCGTAATCTACACGTCGGCCGGCGTCGAGCTGCGCGCGCCCGCGCTGCAACGCGCGCGAACCCGCCTGAGGTCACTCGGCTTCGAGGTGCAAGTCGACCCGAGCGTGAAGCTGCGTCACCAGCGCTTCGGTGGCACCGATGCGCAGCGGGTCGAGACGCTCAAGCGCGTGGCCGAGGCACGGCCGTCGATCGCGATGGCTTGCCGCGGCGGCTACGGCATGACGCGCCTGCTCGATGCGGTGAACTGGAAAGCGATCGCACGCAGCGTGGCGCACGGCACGCGATGGATCGGCTACAGCGACATGACGGCGCTGCAGATGGGGCTTCTCGCGCACACCGGTGCCGCCAGTTGGGCCGGTCCGATGGCCTGCGACGACTTCGGACGCGCCGACGATACCGGCGGAGTCGACGACGTGACGCGCGATTGTTTCGTCGAGGCCATGTCGGGCCAGCTGCATGCGGTGGGCTTTCGCACCGAGGCCGGCCACGACGGCCTGCATGCCAAGGGCGTGCTGTGGGGCGGCAACCTGACCATGTTGTGCTCGATGCTCGGCACGCCACACTTCCCGCGCGTCAAGGGCGGCATCCTGTTCATCGAAGACGTGAACGAGCATCCGTACCGCGTGGAGCGTTGCCTGCTGCAGCTGCATCAAGCCGGCGTGCTCGGGGCGCAGAAGGCGCTGCTGTTCGGCGCGATCACCGAGTTCACGCCGTCGCCGCTGGATCGCGGCTATACGCTGAAGAGCGTGATCGCGCACCTGCGCGCGGTGTCGCGAACGCCGCTGCTCACCGGATTGCCGTTCGGCCACGTGCGAACGAAGATGAGCTTTCCGATCGGCAGCCGGGTCGAGCTTGCGGTGCAGGGGCGCGACGTGTTCATCGGCTGGTGATGCAGATGCGCGCTCGAGGGGCGGCCAGCGTTGCGCTCGCCGTGGTGCTGGCGGCGGGACTCGCGGCCTGCAACAACAACCCCTATCCCGCCGAGCTGGTGGCCAGCAACACGCTGATCTACACCTTCGACGAGCGCTCACCCCGGTACCTCGACCCGGTGGCGTCGTACTCCAACCCGGAGTCGGCCTACACCTACCAGATCTACGAACCGCCCTACGGCTATCACTACCTGAAGCGCCCCTACGTGCTCGAGGCGAGAGCGGCGGCCGAGGTGGTGAAGCCGGCGTACTTCGACAAGGCCGGCCAGCGTCTGCCCGACGATGCGCCGGCGGATCGCATCGCCGAGAGCGTGTACGACATCCCCATCCGCAAGGGCGTCCTGTACCAGCCGCATCCGGTGTTCGCCAAAGACGCGCAGGGCCGCTACCGCTATCACACCGACCACGCACTGACACGCGCCGAGCTCGGCAGCAAACGTTCGCCATGGGACTTCGAGCACCAGGGCACGCGCGAGCTGGTGGCCGAGGACTTCGTCTACAACATCAAGCGCCACGCCACCACGCGCATCGAAGCGCCGGTGTACGCGGTGTTCGCCGAGTACATCGTCGGCTTGAAAGACTACGCCGAGCGGATCAAGCGCGAAGACGCCAAGCTGCTCGAAGGGCTTCCGGGCGACGTGCAGGACAAGCCGTTTCTCGATTTCAGGCGTTGGCCGCTGGCTGGTGTCAGCGCACCCGAGCGCCACACGCTGCGCATCCGCATCATCGGCAAGTACCCGCAATGGCGCTATTGGATGGCGATGCCGTTCACCGCGCCGTTGCCATGGGAGGCCGATGCGTTCTACTCGCAGCCCGGCATGGCCGAAGCGGGACTGTCGTTGAACCAGTGGCCGGTGGGCACCGGACCTTTCATGATGCGCACCTTCGAGCGCGATCGCCTGCATGTGTTGGAGCGCAACCCCAACTACCGCGGTGGCACCTACCCGTGCGAAGGACAGCCGCAGGACCGAGCCGCCGGCTTGCTCGCCGATTGCGGCAAGGCCACGCCGTTTGTCGATCGCCTGTACGTCACCATCGAAAAGGAGCGCACGCCGCGCAAGGAGAAGTTCCGCCAGGGCTTTCTCGACGTGCCCGAGATCGAGCGCCCGGAGTGGGGCGTGAGCTTCAAGGCCGATGCCGACGATTCCGACGAGATGCGCAAGCTGTTCGACCAGCGCAAGTTCCAGTTCCCGCTCACTGCCGACATCACCAACTGGTATCTCGGCTTCAACATGCTCGACCCGGCAGTGGGCGACGTCGGCACACCGCAGCAGCGCGAGCGCAACCGCAAGCTGCGCCAGGCGATCTCGATCGCGATCGATTGGGAGGAGGGCTATGGACGCATCTTTCGCTACAAGGGCGGTGACGCCGCGCACGGCCCGCTGCCACCCGGCTTGTACGGTTCGCGCGAACAGACGCCGGGCTTCTTCAACCCGGTGACGCACCGGCTCGTCGACGGCCGCGTCGAGCGCCGCCCGATCGACGATGCGAGGAAGCTGCTCGCCGAAGCCGGCTATCCCGACGGACGCGACGCGCAGAGCGGCCGCCCGCTGGTGCTGAACTACGACTTTCAGCGTGCGATCACGCCGGAGTTCAAGGCTGAGAACGACTGGATGGTGAAGCAGTTCGCCAAGATCGGCGTCCAGCTCGAGATCCGCTCCACCGACTTCAACCAGTTTCAGGACAAGACGCAGAAGGGCAAGCACCAGATCTTCTGGGCCGGCTGGCTGGCCGACTACCCCGACGCCGAGAATTTTCTGTTCCTGCTCTATGGCCCGAACGCGAAGAGCCGGAACAACGGCGAGAACATCGCCAACTACGAGAACGCTCGCTTCGATGAACTGTTTCGCGAGATGCAGACCCTCGACGACACGCCGCGCAAACAGCAGGTGATCGATGAGATGGTGGCCATCGTGCAGCAGGAGGCGCCATGGTCGTTCGGCTACATCTCGTGGGGCGGGCTGGCATTCCAGCAGTGGGTGCACAACGGCAAGCCCAGCATCCTGATCCGCGACATGGCGCAGTACTACCGCGTCGACCCCGCCACGCGAGTGCGCATGCAGGCGGCATGGAACCATCCGATCGCGTGGCCCTTGTTGTTGCCGGCGCTGGCCATGCTGGCACTGATCGTCCTGGCGTGGCGCGGTTGGCGGGCGCGCGAGCAGGCGACGGCGCGGCGCCCGTCTGCAGCGGTGTATTGACGAGCCGGCACGCCCGCGATGACCCGCTTCCTGATTCGGCGCCTGTGGTATGCGCTGTTCGTGTTGCTCGGGGTGAACCTGCTCACGTTCTTTCTCTTCTTCACGGTCAACACGCCGGATGACATGGCGCGGCTGAACATCGGCGGCAAGCGTGTCACGCAGGAGCAGATCGACAAGTGGAAGGCCGAGCGCGGCTACGACCGTCCGCTGTACTGGAACGGCGCCGAGAGCGGCAGCGAGAAGCTCACCCGCACCGTGCTGTGGGAACGTTCGGTGTCGCTGATGGCGCTGCAGTTCGGCCGTTCGGATTCCACCCGCAGCGTGGACATCGGTTACGAGGTGAAGACGCGCATGTGGGTGAGCCTGCAGCTGGCGCTGCCGCTGTTCGTGCTGCAGTTGATCGCCAGCGTGGCGTTCTCGTTGCTGCTGGTGTTCTTCCGCCACTCCCGCAT
>DATKJN010000724.1:0-2824 GCA_035543655.1 Burkholderiaceae bacterium
CGCTGCGGCTCGGTGAGGCGGCCGTGCGTGGTGCTGGCGGGGTGCGTGATCGCGGTCTTGGTGTCTCCAAGGTTGGCGGTGATCGAACACACACGCGTCGCATCGAGCACCGCGAAGGCGTTGGCGCGCGCGCGATCGGCATCCTTGCCGCGCACGACGAACGATGCCACCGGCCCGCCGACGCCGTTTTGCTGGCGCATCGCGAGCTCGTGTTGCGGGTGCGACGGCAGCCCCGGGTGCAGCACGCGCTCCACCGCCGGGTGCTGCTCGAGCCAGCGCGCGAGCTCGAGCGCACGCGCGCTCTGCTCGCGCATGCGGATCGACAGCGTCTCCATGCCCTTGAGCACGACCCATGCGTTGAATGGCGACAGCGTGATGCCCGCCGTGCGCAGCACCGGCATGAACTTGTCGTCGACCATCGCCTGGCTGCAGCACAGCGCACCGGCGATCACGCGGCCCTGCCCATCGAGGTACTTGGTGCCCGAGTGCATCACGATGTCGGCGCCCAGCGCGATCGGCTGCTGCAACGCCGGCGAGCAAAAACAGTTGTCGACCGCCAGCCACGCGCCGGCGTTGTGCGCGATCTTGGCCAGCGCCGCGATGTCACACACCTCGGTCAACGGATTGGTCGGCGATTCGGCGAACAACAGCTTGGTGTTCGGCCGCACCGCATCGCGCCACTGAGACACATCGGTCTGCGACACGAAGGTCGACTGCACGCCGAACTTGGCAAAGTCGTTGAGCAGCCGGATCGTCGAGCCGAACACGCTATGCGAGCAGATCACGTGGTCGCCCGATTTCAGCAGCCCGAGCAGGATCATCGTGATCGCACCCATGCCGCTGGCGGTGCCGATGCACGCCTCGCTGCCTTCGAGCGCGGCCAGGCGGCGCTCCATCATCGTGACGGTGGGGTTGGTGAAGCGGCTGTAGACGAAGGCTTCTTCCTCGTTGGCGAAACGCGCCGCCGCGGTGGCAGCGTCGGGATGCACGAAGCTGCTGCTGATGAACAGCGCCTCGGAGTTCTCGCCCCACTGGCTGGGCGGCAGCCCTTCGCGCACGGCCAAGGTGTCGAGCCGCGCGTCGCGCGGCAGCCGGGTGCGCGGCAGCTTCTTGTTGTCGTCGTTCAAGATCAGGAACCCTCTGCCGCGCTGTGCAGCGCCAGGCGTGAACGCTGCGTGTCGTCTTCTTCGTCGGGCGCGGCGGTCCGCGGCACGGCACCGGCCTCGGACACATCGCCGGTGATGTACACGCCATCGAAGCACGACGCCTCGAAGCCGTCGAGTCGTGGATTGAGCGCCTTGACCACGCGCTTCATCGCATCGACATCCTGGTAGATCAGCGCATCGGCGCCGATGAAGCGCCGGATCTCTTCGACGCTGCGGTCGTGCGCGATCAACTCTTCCTTGGTCGGCATGTCGATGCCGTACACGTTGGGATAGCGTACCGGCGGCGCGGCCGAGGCCATGTAGACCTTGCGCGCGCCCGCCTCGCGCGCCATCTGCACGATCTCTTTGCTGGTGGTGCCGCGCACGATCGAATCGTCGACCAGCAGCACGTTGCGGTTCTTGAACTCCTGCACGATCGCATTGAGCTTCTGGCGCACCGAGCGCTTGCGCACCGACTGCCCGGGCATGATGAAGGTGCGGCCGACGTAACGGTTCTTCACGAAGCCTTCGCGGTAGGGCTTGCCGATCTTCTGTGCCAGCTGCATGGCCGACGGACGGCTCGATTCGGGGATCGGGATCACGACATCGATCTCCGAGGGCGGCATCGTCGAGATCAGGCGCTGCGCCAGCGTCTCGCCGAAGTTCAGCCGTGCCTGGTAGACCGACACGCCATCGATCACCGAGTCGGGCCGCGCGAGGTACACGTACTCGAACATGCACGGGTTCAGCGTGGGCGCCTCGGCGCACTGGCGCGCGTGCACGCGGCCCTGCTCGTCGATGAACACCGCCTCACCGGGCGCCACGTCGCGCTCGGACGTGTGACCGGTGCCCTCGAGCGCCACGGTTTCGCTGGCCACCATCACTTCGGATGCGCCATTGGCGGACGTGGTGCGGCCGAACACCAGCGGGCGGATGCCATACGGATCGCGGAAGGCCAGCAGGCCGTGGCCGGCGATCAGTGCGATCACCGCGTACGAACCGCGCACGCGACGATGCACCGCCGACACGGCTGCGAAGATCACGTCGGGCGTCAGCACGCGGTCGCGCCCGGCGCGCTCGATCTCGTGCGCCAGCACGTTGATCAGCACCTCGGTGTCGCTGCCGGTGTTGATGTGGCGCCGGTCGACGTCGAACAGTTCCTGCTTCAACGCTGCCGCGTTGGTGAGGTTGCCGTTGTGCACCAGCACGATGCCATAGGGCGCGTTGACGTAGAACGGCTGTGCCTCTTCCTCGCTGTAGGCGTTGCCCGCGGTGGGATAGCGCACCTGGCCCAAGCCCACGCGGCCCGGCAGCGCGCGCATGTTGCGCGTGCGGAACACGTCGCGCACCATGCCGCGCGCCTTGTGCATGAAGCACTGCGTGCCCTGCATCGTGACGATGCCGGCGGCGTCCTGCCCGCGATGCTGCAGCAACAGCAGCGCGTCGTAGATCAGCTGGTTGACCGGGACTTGAGCGATGACGCCGACAATGCCGCACATGGATTGAACACCTCGAACCGCGATTGTCAGGCCGATTGGGAATTCAGGCCTGCAGGTGCCGCGCGACCGCGGGCGGCAACACCGGCTTCAAACCCGACAGCAGCACGCCGAGCCAGGCTGCACCGTGCGACGCCTGCCACGACGATGCCCGCACGGCCGGCGTGAACGACACCACCGTGG
>DATKJN010000725.1:0-2527 GCA_035543655.1 Burkholderiaceae bacterium
GGCCGAGGTCAACGGTGCCACGCAGCGCGCGCGGGTGCGTTGGACGCCGGGCGGCACGCCGGTGGCCGAGCTCGTCCGCGCCGTGCAGGCGCTCGGCTATCGCGCATGGCCGGCGCAGCTTGGGCCCGCGCGCGTGGCACAACGCGGCGAACATCGTGCAGCGCTGTGGCGTCTGTTCGTCGCCGGCTTTTGCATGATGCAGGTGATGATGTATGCCACGCCGGCGTACGTCGCCGCACCGGGTGAGATCACGCCCGACATCGACGCCTTGCTGCGCTGGGCCAGCTGGCTGCTGACGATTCCGGTGGTGCTGTTCTGCGCGCGGCCGTGGTTCAGCGGTGCGTGGCGCGACCTGCGCGCCATGCGCATCGGCATGGACGTGCCGGTGGCGCTTGGCATCGCGATGACGTTCATCGCCAGCTCGGGTGCCGCCTTCGATCCGGCGGGCGTGTTCGGCCGCGAGGTCTACTTCGACTCGCTGACGATGTTCGTCTTCTTCCTGCTCGGCGGGCGCTGGCTCGAACTGCGTGCGCGCCGTGCCACGCTGGGCGCGCTCGACGCGCTGGTCCAGCGCTCCGGGGATGCGGTCGAACGCGTGCGTGCCGACGGCTCGTTCGAGAAGGTCGCCGCACAGGACCTGTGTGTCGGCGACCACGTGCGCGTGCGCGCGGGCCAGGCGTTTCCCGCCGACGGCCGGCTCGGCGCGACGAGCGTGACCCAGGTCGACGAGGCCCTGCTCACCGGCGAGTCGCTGCCGCTGCCGCGCCGCGGCGGCGATGCGGTGCTGGCCGGCAGCGTGAACCTGACGTCGCCGGTGCTGCTGCAGGTCGAGCGCGTCGGCGGCGACACGCGCCATGCACAGATCGTGGCGCTGATCGAACGGGCGGCGTTCGAGCGCCCGGCGCTGGCGCGCGCCGCCGACCGCATGGCGCAGCCGTTCCTGTGGGGCGTGCTGCTGCTCGCCGCCGGCGCGGCCGCGGTGTGGTCGTCGATCGATCCCTCGCGCACCGTGTGGGTGGCGGTGTCGGTGCTGATCGTCACCTGCCCGTGCGCGCTGTCGCTGGCCACGCCATCGGCCCTGCTGGCCGCCACCGGCGCGCTGGCGCGGCGCGGCGTGTGGGTGCAACGCCTGGCCGCGCTCGAGAACCTCGCGCAGGCCGACGTGTTCGCCTTCGACAAGACCGGCACTTTGACCGAGGACCGCCTGGTCCTGAGTGACGTGCGTTGGTTCGACGGGCGCGGCGAACGCGCCGGTCGTGCCGAGGCGATGGCGCTGGCCGGTGCGTCGCTGCACCCCACGGCGCGCGCGCTCGCGCAAGCCTGGCCGGATGCGTCGGCGGCCACGCTGGAGCGCATCCACGAAGTGGCCGGGCAGGGCGTCGAAGGCTTCGATGCGCGCGGACGCCGCTGGCGTCTCGGTTCGGCCGTCTTCACCGGTGGTCGACACTGCGCGTCCACGGCGGACCGTGCCGGCAGCTGGCTGTCGTGCGACGGCGCGGTGCTGGCGTGCTTCGCCTTCGACGAGGCGCTGCGCGCCGATGCGCGCGCCGCCATCGCGGCGCTGCACCGTGCCGGCGTGCGCACGCTGCTGCTGTCGGGCGACCGCAGCGCCGCGGCTCAACGCGTCGGCCGCGAACTCGGCTTGGGTGCCGTGCATGCCGCGGCGTCGCCGGAAGACAAGCTCGCGCACGTGTCGGCCCTGCAGGCGCAGGGCCACCGCGTGGCCATGGTCGGTGATGGCATCAACGACGCGCCGGTGCTGGCGCGCGCCGACGTGTCGGTGGCGATGGGCTCGGGCACGGCGTTGGCGCGCACGCACGCCGACCTCACGCTGGTGTCGGGCCGCCTGTCGGACCTGTGCGCAGCGCGCGCGCTGGCGCGCCGCATGGTGCGCATCGTGCGCCAGAACTTGGCGTGGGCAGCGCTCTACAACGCGGCCTGCGTGCCGCTGGCGCTCACCGGCTGGCTGCCGCCCTGGGCGGCTGGCCTCGGCATGGCCGCGAGCTCGCTGGTGGTGGTGCTGAACGCGCAGCGCCTGCGCCGCGGCTGACGCTCGAGGCCCACGATGGACATCCTGTTCCTGCTGGTGCCGATGTCGGTGG
This sequence comes from Burkholderiaceae bacterium, assembly GCA_035543655.1. Classification (GTDB taxonomy): domain Bacteria; phylum Pseudomonadota; class Gammaproteobacteria; order Burkholderiales; family Burkholderiaceae_C; genus JAEUPI01. The sequence goes on from DATKJN010000725.1 coordinate 2,103, forward strand.
TGCTCGCGCTGCTGGTGATCGGCGTGTTCGCCTGGGCGCTGCAGGCCGGGCAGTTCGACGACGTCGAGGCCGAGGGCCTGCGCATCCTGCTTGATGCAGATCAAGCGCCGAAATCCGCGCTTGATGCGCATCAGGGGCCGGCACGAGCCGGCCTCGAACAATCGAGCTGAAGCCCCTGCATCCAACACGGACACGCCGATGACGACGACCACCGCACCCGCTCCTGTGTACGACGACGACGCAGTCCGCGGCTTTACCGTGATGTCGGTGGTGTGGGGCATCGTCGGCATGGCCGTGGGCCTGTTCATCGCGGCGCAGCTGGCCTGGCCGCAACTGAACTTCGGCATTCCCTGGCTCAGCTATGGACGCTTGCGTCCGCTGCACACCAATGCGGTGATCTTCGCGTTCGGCGGATCGGCGCTGTT
>DATKJN010000726.1:0-5843 GCA_035543655.1 Burkholderiaceae bacterium
TGATGTTCCTCTGCGGGTGCACGTACGGCGCGTCGCCGCCGCGGTGCAACGGCGTGACAAGACACACCCAGCCCGGACACCTCGATGCGCATCAGGCCTCAGGACTGACGCGCCAGAACCGCTCCATCGCGATGTAGGTGAACGAGGCCGACCAGCCGATGAGCAGCAGCCCGTTCAGCGCCTCGACGCCAGCCAGCAGGCGGATCGGACCCAAGGGGGTGACGTCGCCGAAGCCCAGCGAGGTGTAGGTTTCGGCCGAAAAGTACATGAAGGCGCCGAGCGAGATGCCGGCGTCGCCCGCGAGGGTGCCGGCCCCGAAGCCGGTGCTCAACACGTACGTGACAGCCCCATACAGGGCGATCTCGGTCGCATGGGCGACGAACGCAGCCAGGATGACCACCACGAGCTTCGCCCGACTCGGCATGGCGAGGACAGGCAAGCCGGTGTTCAGCCAGCGCAGCACCTCGTAGTGGATGACGGTCGTGGCCACGACGAGCAGGCAGCAGGCGAGGATGACGAGCGGCATGTGTTGTCGGAATGGATTGCGCAGCGACGGGATATACCGCAGGTGACGCGGCCATCAACAGAGGGGAAGTCACAGCTTTCGCACATCGCTCGATCGCAGCAAGCACCGTTGCCGGCCTTGGCGATCGCCACGTTCACGGCCCGAAGCTCAGACCGTCAGGCAGCCGCGAAATCCCCTCGACGCGTAGTACGACTGCGCACCGTTGTGGTACGTGAACACCTGGCCGTAGCGGCGATCGCAGAAGAGCGCGCCGCCGAGCGCTCGGATGTCAGGCGGGGTCTGGACCCAGCTGGACGTCTTGGTGTCGAACTCGCCGAGCTGCTGCAGGTCCCGGTACTGCGCCTCCGTGAGCATCGCGATGCCCATGCTCGCGGCCATCTCGATGGCGCTGTTCTCGGGCCGGTGCTCCTTGCGCGACTGCAGTCCCTCGCGGTCGTAGCAAGCGCTCCGGCGGCCGGTCGGGGTCTCCGGCGCGCAATCGCAGAACGTGCAGACACCGGCCTTGGTGGCGGGACCGATCATGTCGGGTTCGCCGCCCGTTCGCTCCATCTCGTAGAGCGAATGGAGCGCCTTGGCGTTGTTCTCCAGCCTGGCCTGGACCGCGCTCCATTCGACGCCTTCGTGCCGGTGCATGTTCTGCTCGAACCGGGCCTGCAACGTCTTGAGCAAGTCGTCGCGTTCGCGCGCCTTCATGGCTACGCGTCCGAAAGGATCTCGTTCGTCACGTTGTCGACCACGACGGGGCTGTCGAAATAGGTGACCGAAGGATCCGTGCCGTACTTGCCGCGCACGAAAGCGCGCCAGCTCTCGGTGTACATCGCGTCGGCGTCGGCTCGGGAGTTCCAGAGATAGATGCCACCGGCCGTGCTGCCGTCTTCGGAGAGCACATAGACCTTGCGCACAAGGCCCGCCACGTCTCGATACTTCGGCGCGGTGCTCAGGAAGATCGCTCGCGCCTCGTCGCGGGTGATGGGCTTGGGCAGTTTGAACGTGGTGATGGTCGTGATCATGCAAGGCTCCTTGGGAGGAGGATTTTGGCTGGCGTTCGAACTCACTGCCTGGACTGAAGCATTGCCCCCATGCGTTGGTGAATCAGGTTGATGGCTTTCAGCGGCCTGAGCATGACCTTGAACTCAACGATCTGGCCGGTGGCGTTCCACTTGATGAGGTCGACCCCGTTGACGACGATGCCGTCGATCTCGGTCTCGAACTCCAGCATGGCGTCCGACGGTCCCACGATCTCCCGCACGTAGCGAAACGTCGGGTTGAAGAACACCCGGAATGCGGCGCTCAGATACGCGGCCGCCAGCGTCCTGCCACGTTGCGGCGTGTGAACCACCGGCGAATGGAACACCGCATCCTCGGCGAGCAACGCATTCAGCCCCGACGGATCTTGCGTGCGAACGAGGCGGTGCCAGGTGGCCAGCGGGTGATCGGTCATGGGGTCCCTCGGGTGGTTGCGAACGGCTACTTCTTGAGCGCCACGGTGACCAGCGCTGAGGCGTTTTCAAGTGCGGTGACGCCGTGCACCACATGGCCCGCGAGGTACAGAAGCTGCCCGGCCCGAAGCACATGACTCGCGCCATCGGCCGTGACATCGATCGAACCCTCGATGCATTGAACCGTGATCTCGCCAGCCACCTTGTGTGGCGGGAGCGACTTTCCCGCCATGAGAACCACGCGAATGACCTCGAGATCGTTGGCCTTGAAGAGGGCGATCGTCTTCTGCGTGGAGAGCTCGCTCCCCAGTGGCTGCACGTCGACGGCCTGACCGGAAGTTGCGTGTTCGATGGCCATGGCGGCAAGTATGCGCTCGCGGTTTGCGGGCGAGCGTGCGACGGCGGCTGGGTCGCTCGAAGCCCGCACAATGCAAACAATGGCCGACGCCGGACAACCCGTTCCTTCGGAGTTCGCGCAAGCGTTGCGCGAGCTGCGCATCGCTGTCGCTGGTGAACCACTCACGGGCACACCGCTGACCGGCGGCGTCTCCTCCGACATCTGGCGCATCGAGACCGCGCGCGGCACCGTCTGCGCCAAGCGCGCGCTGCCCAAACTGCGCGTCGCCGCCGACTGGCGCGCGCCGATCTCCCGCAACCGCTACGAGGCGCGCTGGATGCAGCTGGCCGTCTCGGCCGTGCCGGGCAGCGCGCCGCGTGTGCTGGGCCAGCACGACGGGCTTGGCGTGCTGGTGATGGACTACCTCGATCCCGAGCGCCACGCGCTGTGGAAGAGCAGCCTGCGCGACGGCGAGGTCGATGCGGGCTTCGCGCGCTCGGTGGGTGACACCCTGGCGCGCATCCACAGCCATGCCGCGGCGCGGCCCGAGTTGGCGTCGCACTTCGACACCGATGCGATCTTTTTCGACATCCGCCTCGAGCCCTACTTGCTCGCCACCGCGCAGAAGCATCCCGAGCTGGCCTCGGTATTGCGTGAGCTCGTCGTGCAAACCCAGTCGCACCCAGTCTCGCTCGTGCATGGCGACGTGAGCCCGAAGAACATCCTGGCCGGCCCCTATGGGCAACCGGTGCTGCTCGATGCCGAGTGCGCGTGGTGGGGCGACCCGGCGTTCGACCTGGCGTTCTGCTTGAACCACCTGTTGCTCAAGTGCCTGTGGGTGCCGCAGGCGCGCTCGGCCTTGATCAACAGCTTCGATGCGCTGGCGCGCGCCTACTTGCGGCGTGTCGATTGGGAGCCGGCCGAGGCACTCGAGCGCCGCACGGCCGCGCTGCTGCCGGGGCTGCTGCTGGCGCGCGTGGACGGCAAGTCGCCGGTCGAATACCTCACCAGCGAGCCACAATGGCGCATCGTGCGGCGCTGTGCTTCGGAGTTGTTGCGCCAGCCGGTGGCGCGGCTGGTCGAGGTGGCCGCCGCGTGGAGCTGGGAGGTCGAACAATGAAGGGCAGCGGCAACGCCAGCGAGATCCGCTTCGTGCACGCGCGCCGCGTCTGGGACAGCCGCGGCCGCCCCACGGTCGAGGCCGAGGTGCGCACGTTGAGCGGCGCGGTCGGGCGCGCCATCGTGCCAGCCGGTGCCAGCCGCGGCACGCGCGAGGCGATCGACCTGCGCGATGGCGGCCATCGCCTGGGCGGACTCGACGTGCAGGCGGCGGTGATGCACGTCAACGGCGAGATCGCCCGTTCGGTGATGGGCCTGTTGGCCGACGATCAGGTGGCGCTCGACGAGCGGCTGATCGAGCTCGACGCCACGCCCACCAAGTCGCGCCTCGGTGCCAACTCGATGCTCGCGGTGTCGATGGCCGCCGCGCACGCCGCCGCCGCGGTGCATGGCGTGCCGCTGTACCAGTACCTCGGCGGTGCCGATGCCACGCTGTTGCCCACGCCGCAGGTGCAGGTGTTCGGCGGCGGCGCACATGCCGGGCGCCGCACCGACATCCAGGATTTCATGATCGTGTGCCCCGGCGCCAAGACGTTTGCCCAGGCGATGGAGTGGACGGCCGAGGTGTACCGCCACGCCGGATTGATGATGCATGCGCGCGGCGCCACCTTCGGCGTGGCCGACGAGGGCGGCTGGTGGCCGGTGTTCAACACCAACGAGCAGGCACTGGAGGCGTTGGTGGCGGCGATCGAACGCGCGCGTTTCGTGCCGGGTGACCAGGTGGCCATCGCGCTCGACGTGGCGGCCTCGGAGTTCGGCAAGGGCGGGCGCTATTCGCTCGCGCTGGAGCGCCGCGAGCTCGACAGCGACGGCATGTGCGAGCTGCTGATGCGCTGGATCGAGAAGTACCCGATCGTCAGCATCGAAGATCCGCTCGCCGAAGACGACCCCGAGGCGTTCGCGCGTTTCACCAAGGCGGCGGGCAAGGCGCTGCAGGTCGTCGGCGACGACCTGCTGGTGTCGAGCGCGGCGCTGGTGCGCCAGGCGGCCAGCGCGGGTGCGGCCAACACCGTGCTGCTCAAGCCCAACCAGCGCGGCACGCTGACCGAAACGCGCCAGTGCTGGCAGGCCGCACGTTCGGTCGGCTACGCCGGCATCGTGTCGGCACGCTCCGGCGAGACCGAAGACACCACCATCGTGCACCTGGCCATCGGCTGGGGCGTGGGCCAGCTCAAGGTGGGCTCGTTCGCGCGCAGCGAGCGCATGGCGAAGTGGAACGAGGCGCTGCGCATCGAGGAGCGCCTCGGCGCCCGTGCGCGTTACGCCGGCATGGGGGCATTCGGCCGCAACCCGGTGGCGCGCTGACGTTCCACTACGATGCGAGCCCCTCCGGCTCGCTATTCCCCCAGGTAAACCCGCAATGACGTGGTCCATCATCGCGCGCGACGGGCAAGGCCGATTCGGCGTGGCGATCGCCAGCAAGTTCTTCGCGGTGGGCGCGTTGTGCGTGCACACGCAGCGCGGCGTCGGTGCACTGTGCACGCAGGCGCTGATGAATCCCCTGTACGGCGCGGCCGGTCTGGCGGCGCTCGCGCGTGGCGCGGCGCCAGCCGATGTGGTGAACGAGCTGACGGCGGCCGATGCGGGGCGCGCACAGCGCCAGCTGCACCTGATCGGCGCGCACGGCACCGGCGCGGCGCACACCGGCACCGAGTGTGTCGGCTGGTGCGGCCACCAGGTGTTCGATGATTTCAGCGTGGCCGGCAATATGCTGGCCGGCGAAGCCGTGCTGCAGGCAAGCGTCGAAGCGTTTCGCGCCAATGCCAAGCTGCCGCTCGCCGAGCGCCTGATCGAGGCGATGACCGCGGGCGAAGCGGCCGGTGGCGACAAGCGTGGCAAACAATCGGCTGCTTTGCGTATACACGCAGATGAAGACCACGCCGAGCTCGACCTCCGCGTCGACGACCATGTCGAGCCGATGGCCGAGTTGCGGCGGCTGTACACCGTGAGCCTGGAGCGCTTTCAGCCGTTCGTGTCGTGCCTCGCCGGCCGGCGCGATCCGGTGGGCGAGATCGACCGGGCCCGCATCGAGGCGCGCATCGAAGCGTTTCGCGCCGCGCGCTCAGGCGTGGCCTGTCTGGTGAACACGAAGAATCCTTGACTGATCGATGGAGTGAGTGACATGAACACACGCTGGACCTTCGCATTCGGTGCCGCACTCGCGATGGCGGGCGCGGTGGCGCAGGCGCAAACGAACTTCCGCGTCGGCCTGGCCGAGGATCCCGACGTGCTCGACCCCACGCTGGCGCGCACCTTCGTGGGCCGCATCGTGTTCAGCGCGCTGTGCGACAAGCTGATCGACATCGACGAGAAGCTCACCATGGTGCCGCAGCTGGCCACCAGCTGGGACTGGTCGGCCGACAACAAGGCGCTGACGATGAAGATCCGCCCGGGCGTCACGTTCCACGATGGCGAGAAGCTC
>DATKJN010000727.1:0-2890 GCA_035543655.1 Burkholderiaceae bacterium
GTCGCGGTTGGTCTCGTTGAGCAGCTCGTGCCGCGCACCGGTGTAGTAGCGCGTCTCGATCTTCGACAACCCCAGCGCCTGGTAGCGCGTCACCAGCCGCCGCGTGCCGACGAGGTTTTCGCCCACCGGGTCGAGCTCGCCCTGGATCACCAGCACCGGCAGCGTCTTGGGGATGCGCGCTTCCAGCGCCGGATCGCGCATCTTCACGAAGCCCACGAAGATGTCGCGCGTGAGCTCGTTGGTGAAGGCAAAGCCGCACAGCGGATCTTTCACGTACTTGTCCACCTCGGCGGCGTCGCGGCTCAGCCACTCGAAGCCGGTCGGTCCACCGAACGGCTTGTTGAAGTCCTTGAAGATGCCGGCCCACACCGCCGAGTCGCCCAGCGGCTCGGTGCGCACCGCGCCGTTGAGCAGGTCGATCAGCCCCTGCGGCGGCGGCGGGCCGTATGAGGTGCCGCTGAGCACCAGCGCGTCGAGCAGCTCGGCGCGGCGCTCGATGTAGTCCTGCGCCATGAACGAGCCGAGGCTGTGGCCCAGCAGCACAAGCTTGGCACCCGGGTGCGCGGCGCGCAGGCGCTGGCTGAAGACGATCTCGTCGTCGACCATGCGGTTCCAGGCGTCGGGGCCGGCGTCGCCGGTGCGCCCCGAGCGCAGCCGCGTGCGGCCGTGGCCGCGATGGTCGGTGGCGTAGACCGCGTAGCCGCTGGCGACGGCGGCGCGCGCAAAGCGGTCGTAGCGGCTGGCGTGCTCGGCGGCGCCGTGCACCACCTGGATCACCGCCTCGGCCGAGCCAGCCGGCAACCAGCGCCGGTAGTGGATGGTGGTGCCGTCGGCGGCATCGAACGGGTGCCAATCGGCGGCGGATTCATCAGCGGTCAAGTGCGGCCGCATGCATACCCCTTCGTGGCGCCCGGTGCGGGGCACGCCGCTTGCCGCGACTTGGGCACCACGCCGCGGCGCCGTTCGGCGCGCCGCTCAACCGATGGAGACCACACATGCAAATGGATCAAGTGAAGAGCAGCCTACAACGCATTGAACAATGTACCGACCGCGCGGTGGCAGCGATGCGCCAGAGCAACAGCCAGGCACCCGACGACCTGTGCCAGATTGTCGACGACATGCACGCGCAAGCACGCGAGGTGCGCGACATGGTGCAGCAATCCAGCGACCAGCAGCAGCTCACCGGCACCATCGACCGGCTGGAGCAGACCGGCGACCGTGCCAAGCAAGCCTGCCAGCGCGCCGGCAGCGCGGTGAGCCCGCAGCTGCAGTCAGCGGTGATCGAAGCACACGACCAGATTTCGAGCCTGAAGAAGCAGATGCACTGACAGCGCGGGTCCCGCCTTGAGGACCATGCCGACCGCAGCGCGTCACCCGATGATGCGGTTGGCGCGCAGCAACAATGCCTGCGGCAGATTGACGCCGATGGCCTGAGCGGTCTTGGCGTTGACCAGGAACTCGACCGTGGTGGGCAGCTCGACCGGCAGATCCGCTGGGCGGGCTCCCCGCAGTATTCGGTCGACGAATGTCGCGAGCCGCGCGTATGAGCTGCGCAGGTTCGGCCCATAGGACATCAGGAACCCACTTTCGGCGTAGGTGTCCCACCCTGCCACGGTGGGCATTCGATGCGCAATGCCAAACGCTGCGAGCTTGCCGCGCTGATCCACCGTGAGCACGTCGGGAAACACGACCATCCCTTTGATCCCGTTGCTGGCAATCGTCTGCAGCGCAGCGTCCACCTGTTGCGGTGTCTCCAAAGTAGCTCGATCGCAGGCCGAGTTCCTGCACGGCTACTTGGGTGTGGCGCCGCTCCATTTGTTCGCCCGGGTGTTCGGGGTTGGCGTATTCACCGAACCAGACTAGCGCTCGGCTCGTCGGCGCTCAACGGTGCGACTGTCCAGCACCCAACGCGCCCTTGTCACTGTTGACACTGGGGTGCGCTACTGCGCGATGTCGAGATCGGCTCCGTTGCGCTTGGGCATGAACCCGTGTGCGAGCTTCGACCCACAATGCTCGCATGCGGATGACGGCGCACAAGCTCGCGCAGGGGCCCTTTGGCACACGCGGATTCCGCTACCAGTGGCCGGCCGACCTGTGCACGGCGTGGGCGCTGGAGATGGAAACCTTGATCCTGGGGTGGTACGTGCTGGTCGAGTCCGGCTCGGTGGTGCAGCTGACCCTCTTCGGCGCACTGATGTACGGGGGCACGCTGCTGTCGCCGGTGCTGGGCACGGTGGGTGACCGGCTGGGCCTGCGTCGCGTGCTGACGGCCATGCGAGCGAGCTATGCCCTGCTGGCCGGGGTGATCCTCGGGCTGGTCGCGAGCGGCAACCTGAGTCCTTCCAGCGTACTGGCCGTGGCGTTTCTCGTCGGGTTGATCAAGCCGTCGGACATTGGCCTGCGCACGGCCTTGGTCAGTGCCACCGTGCCGCCCGCGCAGCTGGTGGCGGCCATGGGGATCTCTCGCACGACGCAGGACTCGGCACGCATCGGCGGCGCCCTCGCCGGAGCTGGCTTCATGGCGAGCCTGGGCATGGCCAGCGCCTATGGGGTCATCGTCACGCTGTACCTCATCGGCACGGTGCTGACACTGCGATCTGGCGCGCAGAGGTTGGCATCCGCGGCGCCCGCGCCGCACGGCGGCGGCGTGCCGGGGGTCAGCCCCTTGCACACCGCGGCCGCACCGCCGCCTCCCCGCGCATCGCCCTGGAGCGATCTGCTGGAAGGCCTTCAGCATGTGTGGCACACGCCGCGTCTGCGCGCCGCGATGTCGCTGGCCGCCCTGGTCAACCTGTGCGCGTTCCCGCTCAGTGGCGGGTTGATGCCCTACATCGCACGCGACGTCTTTGGCTTGGACCAGCAAGGCCTGGGCTGGCTGGTGGCCAGCTAT
>DATKJN010000728.1:0-4612 GCA_035543655.1 Burkholderiaceae bacterium
CCGGGGATGGACCACACGCCGCGCAGGATGCAGGGTCGCGCTTAACCCTGGCTTAACGCGCCTGCGAGCAGAATCTCGTCATGCGAGTGCTCGCCGTGGAGGACGACGAAGGGATCGCCAGCGGGCTCGCGTTGGCGTTGCGGCGCGAGGGCTGGGCTGTCGACATCGCGCCGTCGATCGAGACCGCATGGGCAGCGCTCTGCGCTGAACCCTTCGACATGGTGCTGCTGGACTTGGGCCTGAAGGACGGCGACGGGTCCGAAGTCTTGCGTCGGCTGCGCGGTGCGCAGGGAAGGCGTCTGCCGGATGCCGCGACACCCGTGCTCATCATCACCGCGCGCGACCAGGTGGCTTCGCGGATCACTGGGCTCGATCTGGGTGCCGATGACTACCTCACCAAGCCGTTCGACGTCGCCGAACTCGCCGCGCGCATGCGCGCACTGCGCAGACGCAGCGCCGGCCGGGCACATCCGACGTTGCGCTGGGGCGACCTCGTGATCGATCCCGCTGCGCGCACCGTGCATCGCTCCGGTCAGCCCGTGGTGATCACGACCCGGGAGTTGAACGTGCTGATGGCCTTGCTGGAGGCCAGCCCTCGCGTGCTGTCACGCCAGCAACTGGAGGCCACCTTGTATTCGTTCGATCAGCAGCTGGAGAGCAACGCCATCGAAGTGCACGTGCACAAGCTTCGCAAGAAGCTCGGCGAAAACGTCATTCTGACCCTGCGTGGTGTCGGCTACTTCGTGCCGACGGAACCGTCGGCATGACCTGGCGCCCTTCGCTGTTTCGGCACCTGTTGGTTTGGGCGGTCGGTGCCCTGCTCGTGGTGTGGGCTGCCTTCGTCGCGGTGGGGTTCAGGACAGGGGCCCACGAGGCCGACGAACTGACCGATGGTCACTTGGCCAGCGTCGCCTCTCTGCTGCTGGCTCAGGGCGTGGGTGAGTTCCGGCCGGCACCGAGTGCGGCCGCGCTGGGCGGTCGCACGGAGCTGAAGGCGCACGACTATCAACAGTCGCTGAGCATCTTCGCGTGGGACAGCGCGGGAAAGCTGCTGACCCGCATCGGTGAAGCACCCACACCGGAGTTTGCCGAAGGCGAAGGCTTCTCCAACCTCTCACTGGGGCAGCCTGCCAGCGAGTGGCGTGCGTACGCTCGCTGGTCGCGTCCGCGCGATGTGCGGATCATGGTCATGCTCAGCCTCGCCGAACAGGACGAACTCGCGGACGACATTGCCGCACAGGTCGCAACACCGGGACTGTGGCTCCTTCCGGTGGTCGCGTTGGTGCTGACGCTTGCCATACGGCAAGGGCTGCGTCCCCTGATGGATCTCAGCAAGGAAATCCATTCGCTCGACATCCACCGCGACGCGGGTGTGCGGGGCCCGCCGCACGAGGAGTTCAAGGCCATCGCGGACTCGATCAATACGCTGGTCGGCCGCTACAACGCCGCGCTCGAGCGCGAGCGCGCATTGGCAGGCGAGGTGGCGCACGAACTGCGCACGCCGCTGTCTGCGCTCAGCCTCCACGCGTCATCGCTGCGCGGGCCGCTGAGCCCGGCCGAGCGCGAACAGGCATTGAACCAACTCGAGAGTGGCGCGGCGCGAGCGGGGACCGTGTTGACGCACCTGCTGGCGCTGGCGCGCACGAGCCGCTCGGAACTGGCCGAGGCCGCGGAGCCGGTGGACCTCTGCGAGCTCGCCCGGCAGGTCACGGCGGAGTACGCCCAGTCTGCATTCTTGAGCGGGCACGAGTTGTCTGTGGATGCCCAGTCGCCATGCACCGTCAGGGCACACCCGGTCTTGCTGCAGATCGCGTTGCGCAATCTGATCGGCAACGCGTTGTCTCACACCCCGGCGGGGACAGCGGTCCAGGTTTCCGTTGGCACCAACCCGCCTGCAATCGCAGTCACCGACACGGGTCATGCGCGGCGCCGCCAAGGCTTCGTGCCGGCTCCGGCAACGACCTCGGGGTTGAGCCTGGGCCACCAGGTCGTGCGCCGCGTCGCTGCCGTGCACGACGGTCGCCTCGACGTATCCGGTCCGGGGGAAGGTCCAACGTGCTACCGCATCGTCCTCGGGGGTGGCGCGGTCACCTGAACGAGCAGGCATGCCGTCAACCCCAAAGTCACAAAGGCAGGCGGGTCGATCCTGGCGAATCGCGTCGGCACTCCGCACTCAGATCGAAGGCACTCTCATACAACGACGTGCGAACGTCGAGCAAGCCGAGCACCGTGTGAAACACGTGGTCGTGACTTGCCGCGCGCGCCGAGCGCGCTTGCAGACAGCCGTCGCTCAAGCCGGTGTGGCTGCGAAATCCGTCGGACATCCACATCACCATGGGCACCTTGGCCTGCACGTCGGGTGCGATGGCGTTGGGCATGCCGTGCAAGAACAGACCGCTCTCACCCAGTGACTCGCCATGGTCCGACACATACAACAGCGCAGAGTCCACAGCGTCGGCGTGGCTCGCGAGCTGCCGAATCAGTTGCGCCAGCACATGGTCCGTGTACAAGAGGGCGTTGTCGTAGGCGTTCACGATCTCCGCACGTGAACACTGGTGCAGGTCTTCGTTCTCGCACGCGGGGACGAACTTCGCGAACGATGCCGGGTAGCGCCGGTAGTACGCCGGACCGTGGTTCCCGATCTGGTGCAGCACCAGCAGTTGCGTGCCCTGCGCCTGCGCCAATCGTGCATCGAGGCCATGCAACAACACCTCATCGAAACAGTGGCCGTTCGCGCACAACGTGGGTGCGCCGTCGACTTTGACGGTCTCATTGGGCAGGCCGTCGCAGACACCCTTGCAGCCCGATTGGTTGTCTCGCCAATGAACCGCAACGCCGGCGCGCGACACCACGTGCAGCAGCCCCTCGCTGTCGCGGATCCTCGCGCGATCGTAGTCCCGCCGACCCACCGGTGCGAACAGGCACGGCAGCGAGACCTCGGTGCTGGTGCCGCAGCTGCTCACATCGCGAAAATTGATCACCGGCAGCCCGGCGAGCTGAGGCGTGGTCTGGCGGGCATACCCGCTCAGCCCCCAGTTGGCGGCGCGCGCCGTCTCGCCCACGACGAGCACGAAGAGCATCGGCTTGTGCCTGGCTGCCCAGCTGGGCCCCGGCTTCGCATCCAACCCGATGGCCTGTCTCGGCTTGGCAGCACCGCGAACGTCTCGCGCCAGCACGGCGCCGAGCGACCACACCACGTTGCCTGGCGTGATGAGGTGGCGCGCCTCTCGGTTGTTGCGAATGAAGGATGAAAACGGCTGCAACACAGCCCACAACGCCGCCACACCGACCAAGGCGGCCGCCAGCATCCAGATCGCCCGCACGCCCACTGCCTGCAGCGCTGGCCGGCGAACGATGCGCACTCGCCATAACAAGGCCAGCGGGACACCAACGTACAGCAACAAATGTGTCCACACCGACCAAGTGATCAACTCACTCGCCTCCGCCACGTCGGTCTGGAGGACGTTGCGAATCATGGAAGCGTCGACGTGAACGCCATAGCGCGCCGTGAAATGCGCCGTCAGCGCACTCGCGGTGGCCAGCAGCAGCAGCAACGGTTTGAGCGTCCAGCGGTTGGCCACCAACGCGATCAGCACGAAATGCAGCGACGCCAGCGCCGTCACCAGCGCCAGCATGTACGCCCATGTGCCGGGCTCCGCGGCTGCATGCCCGTGGGCAGCTGCTGCGAGGAAGGGCCCGTTCGCGCTCAACGCGAAGAACACCGCGGCCACCAGCGCAACCTGCTCCACCGTGGCTTCGATGGTGAAGCGATCGGGGGGGGCTGCTGCTGGCACCACTCTGCCGGTCGCGGTCCAACTGCTCATGGCCGCGATTTCACTTGCGCCTCCTGAAGGAAATCTGAAGCGGCTTGTCTGCCCGGCCGGAAGCCGAAGCAGTGCGTCCACGGGTTGGGACTACTTCACCCGGGTACGTCCGTCTGGCGGCTCGACACGACCGCCACCCGGTGAGCCATGCACAAGATCCGACTCGGAACCCTCGCCATCGACTGCCAGACCGATCGCCTCAGCCCTGACCGGTCGTTGCAGGACGCAAACCGACATGCCGCGGCATTGGGCTGCACATAGGGTGATTCCGGACGTCAGCCGCAACCAACTGCAAGAGGCCTTGTCATCTCCGGTTCATTGGGCAACCCTGCGCTGAACCCATGGATTCCAAGCACGAGGGTCCCTTGGCCACCGCTCTCGCCCGGCTATGGCCGTCTGGTCACACGTCCGACCCGAGGCCGCGCATCACAGGCGAGTTCGAACCGGGCTCGCTGCGAACGCTGGTGCTCCTGGTCGTGGCTTGCTGGGCCGTCATCGGCCTCGCGATCTGGGCGCTGAGCAGCTGACGCCGGAGTGAACAGCGAGTGGCCCTGCGCCCCTGGGTCAAACGTGCAAGTGTTCCAGCAGCTGCTCACGCCCTATGTCACCGTGGCGGACGTGGCGGACGGCGAGACCCTGTTCGATCACCAGGTAGCTGTCCGCGATCAACTCGGCGAAGGCCAGGTTCTGCTCGACCACCACGAACGACCGCCCACGCGACTTGGCCTCGACGATCAACGCTGAGATGTGCGTGATGTTCTCCCATTGCACGCCTTCACTCGGCTCGT
>DATKJN010000729.1:0-4844 GCA_035543655.1 Burkholderiaceae bacterium
GCCGCGGCGCAGGCCTACGTCGAGTCCGGCATGCTGGCCGCAGCGCAAGACTACGAACACGGTGGCATGCAGCTGCCGTGCGTGGTCGAGATGGCGGCCAATGCCTTTTTCTCGAAGGCGGGCATCGGCATCGGCGGTGGCGGGCTGCTCACCAGCGGCAATGCCAACCTGTTGATGGCCCATGGCACGCCGCTGCAGCAAGAGGTGTTCGCCAAGCACGAGTTCGCCGGCCGCTGGTTCGGCACCATGTGCCTGAGCGAGCCGCAAGCCGGCTCGTCGCTGTCTGACATCACCACGCGCGCCGTGCCGGACGGTGATGGCTTCGACGGCGACCCGCTCGGCCCGCGCTACCGCCTGCGCGGCAACAAGATGTGGATCAGCAACGGCGAGCACGAGCTCACCGAGAACATCGTGCACCTGGTGCTGGCCAAGATCCCGGGGCCGGATGGCAAGCTGATCCCCGGCACCAAAGGCATCTCGCTGTTCATCGTGCCGAAGAAGCTGGTGAACGAACGCGCCGAACTCACCGGCGAGCGCAACGACGTGGCGCTGGCGGGCCTGAACCACAAGCTGGGTTATCGCGGCATTCCGAACACGCTGCTGAACTTCGGTGAGGGCAAGTTCAAGGTGCGTGGCGCGGCGGGTGCGCTCGGCTACCGCGTGGGTGCGCCGGGCGAAGGTCTGCGTTGCATGTTCCACATGATGAACGAGGCGCGCATCGCGGTGGGGCTCGGTGCCGTGATGCTGGGCTATGCCGGGTACGAGGCCAGCCTACAGTACGCGCGCGACCGCTCTCAGGGCAGACCGGTCGGCCCCGCCGGCAAGGACGCCTCGAAGCCGCCGGTGCGCATCGTCGAACACGCCGACGTCAAGCGCATGCTGCTGGCGCAGAAGTCGTACGTCGAAGGCGGCCTCGCGCTGGCGTTGTACTGCGCACGGCTGGTCGACGAGCAGCACACCGGCGCGCCCGATGGCGCGCGCCAAGCGGCGACGCTGCTGGAGGTGTTGACGCCGATCGCCAAGAGCTGGCCCAGCGAATGGTGCCTCGAGGCCAACAGCCTGGCGATCCAGGTGCACGGCGGCTATGGCTACACGCGCGACTTCCCGGTCGAGCAGTACTGGCGCGACAACCGGCTGAACATGATCCACGAGGGCACCCACGGCATCCAGGCGCAGGACCTGCTCGGCCGCAAGGTGGTGATGAACGGCGGCGCCGGCCTCGAACTGCTCGGCGCACGCATGCAGGCGACGATCGAACGCGCCGCATCGATCGCTGAGCACGCGCCGCAAGCGCGTGCCTTGGCCGCCGCGGTGCAGGCCGTGCAGGCGGCCACGCGCGCCGCCTGGTCGAGTGGCCTGCCCGACGACGCCCTGATCAACGCGATGCCGTACATGCAGGCGTTCGGCCACACCGTGCTGGCGTGGATCTGGCTCGAGCTCGCCCTGGCTGCGCACGCCGTGCGCGAGCCGGCACGTGCCGACGCCATGGCGGGCAAGTTGCAAGCGATGCGCTACTTCTACGCGTACGAGTTGCCGAAGGTGGCGGCCTGGCTCGACGTGGTGAACGCACGCGATCCGGTCTGCCGCGACATGCGCGACGAGTGGTTCTGAGCATTCAACCCAGGAGATTTTCCGTGTCCACACCGATCTCGAAGCTGTTCGACCTCACCGGCCGGCATGCGCTGGTCACCGGAGGCTCGCGTGGGCTGGGCCTGCAGATGGCCGAGGCGCTGGGCGAAGCAGGCGCCAAGATCATGCTGACCTCGCGCAAGCCCGGTGATCTCGAAGAGGCGGCTGCGCACTTGCAGGACAAGGGCATCGACACGCGCTGGATCGCCGCCGATGCCAGCGACCCGGCGCAGGTTCACAAGGTGTGCGCCGAGACGCTCGAGCGTCTCGGTCACGTGGACATCCTGGTCAACAACGCCGGTGCGGCGTGGGGTGCGCCGGCGGAAGACCACCCGCTCGACGCGTGGGACAAGGTGATGAATCTCAACGTGCGCAGCATCTTCCTGTTCAGCCAGGCCATCGGCAAGGCGAGCATGCTGCCGCGCAAGCGCGGGCGCATCATCAACATTGCGTCGATCGCCGGGCTCGGCGGCAACCCGCCGGGCATGGAAACGCTGGCCTACAACACCAGCAAGGGCGCGGTGGTCAACTTCACGCGCGTGCTGGCCGCCGAATGGGGCGAACACGGCATCACCGTCAACGCCATCGCGCCGGGCTTCTTCCCGAGCAAGATGACGAAACACACGCTGCAGACCGTCGGCGCGGACACGCTGGCATCGCACGCGCCGCTGCGCCGGCTGGGCGACGACGACGACCTGAAAGGCGCGGCGGTGCTGTTTGCGTCCGAAGCCGGGAAGCACATCACCGGACAGATCCTCGCGATCGACGGCGGCGTGTCGTGTGTCACCGGCGGTTAAAAGCTCAAGTCACGCCATGTCCAAGCAACGCATCCCGTTTCCGATTCGGATTCCGTTCGTCGAACAGATGGGCTTGGAGCTGCACAGTGCCGCCAACGGCAAGGCCGAACTGCGCGTCGACCTTGCCGAGGCCCATCTCAACTCGTGGGAAGTGGCGCACGGTGGCGTGTTGATGACGATGCTCGACGTGGCAATGGCGCAGGCGGCGCGCAGCGTGCAGACCCACGCGCCGCTCGATCGCGCCGGTGTGGCGACGATCGAGATGAAGACCAGCTTCGTGCGCCCCGCCGAAGGCGAGTTGCGCGCGGTGGGCACCCTGCTGCATCGCACGTCGACGCTGGCGTTCTGCGAGGCTTCGGTGTTCAATGACGGTGGCCAGCTGTGCGCGCACGCCACCGGCACCTTCAAGTACCTGCGTGCGCTGCCGAGTTCCAAAGGCGTGAAGCTGCAGCGCGGCAGTTCCCAACCCTCGGAGTGAACATGGCCACGATCAACAAACGTCTCGTGCTCGCGTCGCGCCCCAGCGGCGAGCCGTCGGCGCAGAACTTTCGCCTCGAGGATGCGCCACTGCCGGCGCTGCAAGACGGCGAGGTGCTGGTGCGCCACCATTACCTGAGCCTGGATCCGTACATGCGCGGCCGCATGAGCGAAGGCAAGAGCTACGCCCAACCGCAGCCGCTCAACGCCGTGATGATTGGCGGCACGGTGGGCGAGGTGGCCGAGTCGCGACACGCCGGCTACAAGCCGGGCGACAAGGTCGTCGGCATGGGCGGCTGGCAGCAGTACGCGGTGGTCAACGCGTCGCAACCCGGTGTCTTGCGCAAGATCGACACCTCGCGCGTGCCGATCTCCGCCTACCTGGGCGCGGTCGGCATGCCCGGTGTCACGGCCTGGGTCGGCCTGAACCAGATCATCGAGCCGAGATCGGGCGAGACCGTCGTCGTCAGCGCGGCCAGTGGTGCGGTTGGCAGCGCGGTGGGTCAACTGGCCAAGGCCAAGGGCTGCCGCACGGTCGGCATCGCGGGCGGCCGCGACAAGTGCGACCACGTGGTGCGCGAGCTCGGCTTCGATGCCTGCATCGACTACAAAGCGCTCGATGGCGTGTCCGCGATCAGCGCCGCACTGAAGCAGGCCTGCCCGAACGGCATCGACGGCTATTTCGAGAACGTGGGCGGCGCGATCCTCGATGCGGTGATGCTCAATGCGAATGCGTTCTCGCGCATCGCGATGTGCGGAATGATCTCGGGCTACAACGGCGAGCCGATCCCGATGGCGGCGCCGCAGCTCATCCTCATCAATCGCATGAAGGTGCAGGGCTTCATCGTCAGCGAACACATGCCGTTGTGGCCGCAGGCGCTGGGCGAACTCGGCGCTCTGGTCGCGGAGGGCAAGCTGAAGTACCGCGAGTCGGTGGCACAGGGGCTGGAGAGCGCGCCCGAGGCCTTCATCGGACTGCTGAAGGGCCGCAACTTCGGCAAACAACTGGTCAAGCTGGTCTGATGCCGCTGGCGTGGAGCTGGTGCCGCTTCGAGGACCTGGGCGTGGACGGCGTTTACGACATGCTGGCGTTGCGGGCCAGGGTGTTCATCCTGGAGCAGGGGCCGTATCTGGACCCTGACGGTGCCGATCGGCACGCCTGGCACCTGCTCGGCCGCGACACCGGTGGGGTGCTGATGGCGTATTTGCGCGTACTCGATCCGGGCGTCAAGTTCGACGACGTGGCGATCGGGCGCGTGGTCGTCGGCGCCAGCCTGCGCGGGCAAGGCATCGGTCACCAACTCGTGCGCGAAGGGCTCGCACACTGCGCACGGCAATGGCCGGGTCGATCGGTCTCGATCAGCGCGCAGGCGCACTTGCAGCGCTTTTATGCCCGCCACGGCTTCGCCACCATCTCGGACGAATACCTCGACGACGGCATTGCGCATGTCGACATGCGAAGGAGTCCTGCATGAGTGCCACCCACGAGGTGCTGAACCAGAGCACGCCGCTGGTCGACGTCAACCTGTTCGACGGCGACCGCGGGCTGCGCGACGCGCTGCGCTTCAACGCATCGTCGCTCGACACCGCGGCCTTGTCGCGGCTGGGCGCCGAGGCGGGCTCCGCCGAAACCGTGCAGCACGCGCGCTTGGCCAACGTGCACACGCCGGAGCTGCGCACGCACGACCGCTATGGCCATCGCGTCGACCAGGTGGACTTCCATCCGAGCTACCACGCACTGCTCGGCGGCGCGTTGCGTCACGGGTTGCACGGCACGCCGTGGTCGCGCGGACCGGGTGCGCACCTGGAGCGTGCCGCTGGCTTCATCGTGTGGACGCAGGCCGAGCCGTCGGTGTTGTGCCCGGTGTCGATGAGTTACGCCGTGACGCCGGCGTTGCGCAGCAACGAATCGCTGTACGACGCGTGGCGCACCCGCATCGC
>DATKJN010000730.1:0-2113 GCA_035543655.1 Burkholderiaceae bacterium
ATTCGCGCAGAACCGCGATCCGTTGTCCGGCACCGATGTCGACAAGGCATTGCGCCAGCTGTTCATGCGCATCGTCAACCGCGCGACGCCTTGAGCGCCGCGGCCCGCGGCCGCGCCGCCACGGCCCCCCTGCCAAGAGGGGGCGATGGCCCGAGGGCGCTGTCGAGAATTCGCCGCGCTGAAGCCTGCAGTCCGTGCGTCTGCGAAGCACACATCCCCCAACCCCACGCGGAGATATCTTGAGCTTTCACTACCGAATTCCATGCGCGCGCAGCGGTCGTGCCATTGCCCGCACCCGAGTTGCCGTGGCAGCGTTCTGCACGCTGCTGGCCGGCACCGCATACTCACTCGAGATCGACAGCGGCAACCCCGATGTCGCCATCCGCTGGGACAACACCGTGCGCGCCAACGCCGCGTTGCGCGTCGAAGGGCGCGACAACAAGATCGGCAACTCCGCGCTTGCTGACGAGGGCACCTACAGCTTCGACAACGGCGACTTCGTGTCCAAGCGCTTCGACCTGCTGAGTGAGCTGGACGTGATCTACAAGAAGCGCCACGGCGCGCGGATCAGCGGCACCGCCTGGTACGACGGGGCCTACGGCGAGGCGAGCCGGAGCAACCCGGCGCTGGCCGGCGTGTCGAGCTACGTCGGCAACCAGTACAGCGGCTACACCAAGCGCTTCTATGCCGGTCCCAGCGCAGAGCTGATGGACGCGTTCGTGTTCGGCGGCATCGATCTCGGCGACGTGCCGGTCAATGCCAAGCTCGGTCGCCACACCACGTACTGGGGCGAGTCGCTGTTCCTCGGTGGCCACCTGCACAGCGTGTCGTATGCGCAAACGCCGCTCGACCTGCAGAAGGGCTTCGCGACGCCCGGCACCGAGGCGAAGGAACTTTTCCGTCCGCTGAACCAGCTGTCGCTGCAGGCGCAGTTGACTGACACGCTGTCGCTGGCCGCGCACGCGATGTTCGAGTGGGAGGCCGCGCGCTATCCGGAAGGCGGCACCTACCTCGGCCCGGTCGACTTCGTGTTCAACGGGCCCGACCGGCAGCTGCTCGCCGTGGTTCCCGGTGTCGGGCCGGTGTTCGCCCAGCGCGGCGCCGCATTGGAACCGGGCAACACCGGCGAGTACGGCCTGTCGGCGCGCTGGAGCCCGGCCTGGCTCGACGGCACGCTCGGTGCGTACTACCGCAACTTCGCCGACAAGCTGCCGCAGACGCTGCGCACTGCGCCCACCACCTACAACCTGGTGTACGCCGACAACGTCGAGCTGTATGGCCTGAGCCTGGCCAAGAACATCGCTGGTGTCAGCGTCGGCGCCGAGGTCTCGCAGCGCCGCAACACGCCGCTGAACGCAGCGGTGCTCGGTCTCGCGCCCGGCTTGCCGGCGCAGGGCGAGACCAACGGGCCGCGCGGCGACACCTGGCACGCGCTGGTCAACGTGCTCGGCACCGTGTCGAAGACCGCGCTGTTCGATGCCGCCACCTGGGCGGCCGAGCTGCAGTACTCGCGCTGGGACCAGGTGCGCAGCGGCGCCAACCTGTTCAATGCGATCGGCTTCGCGCCGTGCAACGCCACCGCCACCGCGGCGGCCAAGGACAAGTGGGACGGCTGCACGACCAAGGACTATTGGGGCGTGGGCATGGCCTTCACGCCCACCTGGTACCAGGTGTTCCCAGGCGTCGACCTGTCGGCACCGATGACCTATGCCGTGGGCATCTCGGGCAACGCGGCCACCGTGTTCGGCGGCAACGAGGGCCTGGGCAACTACACGCTCGGCGTGTCCGCCGACGTGCAGCAGAAGTACCGCTTCGACCTCAAGTACATCGACTACGTCGGTAGCTACAAGGACAACGGCACGGCGGTCACGTCGACCAACGGGCTGACCACGTTCCTGAAGGACCGCGGATTCGTCAGCCTCACCTTCAGGACCACGTTCTGATCCCCTTTTGTCAAGGAGACAACATGCACATTCGATTCACCCGGCTCGCCGCAGCGGCCGCCTTCCTGATGAGCGGCACCACGTTCGCCGCCATCGGCGCCGACGAGGCCAAGGCCCTCGGCACCACGCTGACGCCGATCGGCGCCGAAGTCGCCGCCAGCAAGGACGGC
>DATKJN010000731.1:0-10687 GCA_035543655.1 Burkholderiaceae bacterium
TTTTCGCCGGCCGTGAAGTACGTCTGCAGACCCAGCAGCTTGAACGCGGCTCGGATCAGCCGGTTCAGGCCTGGCTCGTCCTGCCCCATCTCGGCCAAGAACAGCTGGCGGTCGGCATCGTCCATTTCAGCCAATTCGGCCTCGGTCTTGGCGCAGATTGCCACCACCGGCGCCCCCTCACGCGCAGCGTGCTCCTGCAGACGGTCGAGCAGCGGGTTGTTCTGGAAGCCGTCTTCGGCCACGTTGGCCACGTACATCGCCGGCTTGGCGGTGATCAGGCACAGCGGCCTGAGCACCACCCACTCTTCCTTGCTGAAGCTCAGGGCCCGCACCGGCTTGGCTTGGTTGAGCGCACCGAGGCAGCGGTTGAGCACGTCGACGAGGCGCTGCGCCTCCTTGTCGCCACCCGCCTTGGCCAGCTTGACGTTGCGTTGCAGGCTCTTTTCCACCGTCGTCAGATCGGCCAGGCACAGTTCGGTCTGGATCACTTCGATGTCGGACACGGGGTCCACCTTGCCGGCCACGTGGATCACGTTGCCGTCCTCAAAGCAGCGCACGACGTTGACCACGGCATCGGTTTCGCGGATGTGCGACAGGAACTGATTCCCCAGCCCTTCGCCCTTGCTCGCGCCAGCCACCAGGCCGGCGATGTCGACGAACTCGACGATCGCCGGCACCACGCGTTCGGGCTTGACGATCGCGGCCAGCTTGGCCAGCCGTGGATCCGGCAACTCGACGATGCCCACGTTGGGCTCGATGGTGCAGAACGGGTAGTTCTCGGCGGCGATGCCGGCTTTGGTCAACGCGTTGAACAGAGTCGACTTGCCGACGTTGGGCAGGCCCACGATGCCGCACTTGAGGCTCATGGCTGGCTTTCTTCAGAGGCTGGGGAGGCGCCATGACGATGCCATGGCGCAGGCAAAGGCAACGATTTTAGGCTGCCGGGTCGTCGCACCAGCCCGGAGACGTCATTCGAATCGAATCGTCGCGCGCCCCTGCATGCCGACACGCAGGCAGCGTTCGAAGCCGTCTTCGATCACGGCATTCATGCCGAACGTGACCTGGCCGTTCATGCGCGCGTCGGCGCGGTACGCCGCGAGTTCGTCGCCGACTGCGTGGCCCGGCTCGCCGCGCTCAGGGTCGACGTCGGGTATCGAGCAGCGCGTGCACGGTTTCACCAGGCGCAGCACCACGGGGCCCTCGGGTCCGTCAAAGGTGACGCGATCGATCCAGTCCTCCTCGTGCGGCTGCAGGCCGTCGAGCACGAGATTGGGCCGAAACCGGTCGGACTGCACCGGCGCCACGCCCCGCGACTTCAGACGCGTGTTGAGCTGCTCGATCGCGGCCGACGACACCACCAGCAGCGAAAATCCATCGGCGAACGCCGTCAGTGCGCGCGTGTCGCCGGTCCAGCGTGGGTCGCTGACCCGTTGCACCTCGGGATCAAAGCGTGCCAGGCGCACGCGCTGGCCGAGGAAGTCGCTGAACCACTGGGCCGCCAGGTCGCCCATGTCGCCGGCGTCCAAGTCATCGTTCCACACGCGCACGCGGGTCTCGCTCTCGATCGCGTCGAGCGCGAGGTGCAGCGCCAGCATGCCCGGCGCGCGCAACACCAGGTCGCTGGCGCGCAAGGTCGGACGCACCAGCGCCAGCCTGGGCAGCTCGCGTTGCGAGACGAACCCGCCCGATTCGTCCACCACCATCCACTGGCGGTCCCATTCCAGGCCGGTCTCCGTGACCACGGTCTGATCCACCGCGATGCGGGCGCAGGATTTCACCGGGTGCACGTACAGGCCGGTGATCGAGACGATTTGCTCACTCATGACGGCGCGAATTGTGCCGTGCCCGCGAGCCTGATGCCTGCTGCCTACAATGCGCCATGCATGCGGTGGACGTCGCCATCCACGGGCGCGGTGCCGTGGCATCGAGCCTGGCTCTGGCGCTGAACCAACAGGGACTGCGCGTGGCGGTGAGTGCGCCGGACCCCGCGAACGCGGCGCGTACCGACGTGCGGGCCTATGCACTCAACCGCGCATCGCGACGCTTGCTGCAGCAGCTCAAGGTTTGGGAGGCTTTGCCGGCCGATGCGGTGACTGCGGTGCACGACATGGACGTGCGCGGCGACGGCGGCGCGCACCTGGGGTTCTCGTCGTGGGGTCAGTGTGTCGACGCGCTGGCTTGGATCGTCGATGCCCCAGCGCTCGACGCCGCGCTGCAGCAGGCGCTGCAGTTCGCGCCGCTCGTGCAGCACCTCGCGCTGATGCCCGACGCCCCGCTGCGTGTGTTCGCCGAAGGCAAGGATTCGGTGTCGCGTGCCTCGTTGCCCGTGCGCTGGGAGCGCCATGCCTATGGCCATACGGCGATCGCGGCGCGCCTCGCATCGCAGGAGCCCCACGCCAACGTGGCACACCAGTGGTTCCGTGCGCCCGACGTGCTCGCCTTGCTGCCATTCGACCGGCCGGCCGCCGGACGGTCGTTCGCATTGGTGTGGTCGCTGCCGCGGCACGAAGCCGAACGGCTGATGCAACTCGACTCCGCGGCGTTCGAAGGTGAACTGAACCACGCGGCCGCCGGAGGGCCGCCCCGCCTGCAACTGACCAGCGAGCGCGCCACCTGGCCGCTGGCGTTGGCCTCCGCCGTGCCGGTGTGTGGCGCTGGCTGGGTGCTCATCGGCGATGCGGCACATGTGGTGCATCCGTTGGCCGGCCAGGGTCTCAACCTGGGCCTGGGCGACGTGCAGGCGCTGGCCGACACCCTGCGCCAACGAGAAGCCTGGCGCGCGCTCGGCGACGAGCGGCTGTTGCATCGCTATGCGCGCGAGCGCGCCTGGCCGGTGTGGGCCATGTCGCGCCTGACCGATGCATTGGTGCACGGTTTCGCATCGAATAACAACTGGTTGCGGGAACTTCGCAACCGCGGCATGGGTCTGGTTGATCGCGCCGCCCCGGTCAAACGTTGGTTGGCCACACAAGCCCTCGAGGGCTGACAAAGGAAACGAGATGTCGAAGTTCGCTGTGTTGTGTGCCGCCCTGTGCTGGGGTCTCGCGGGTGCGGTTTGGGCCGACGAGGCGTCGATCCGCAAGAACCTGGCCGAACGCCTGCCCAACTTTCCGGCGATCGACGAGGTCACCAAGACCGCGATCCCCGGAATCTACGAGCTGCGCGTCGGCAACGACATCCTGTACACCGACGAGAACGGCCACCATGTGCTGCAGGGCCATCTGATCGACACCAAGACGCGCGCCAACCTCACCGAGGCGCGCATCGCCAAGCTGACGCAGATCGACTTTGCCACCTTGCCGCTGCAGGACGCGATCTTGATCAAGCAGGGCACCGGAGCGCGCAAGATCGCCGTGTTCGGCGATCCGAACTGCGGCTACTGCAAGCGCCTGGAGCGCGACCTGGTCGGGCTGAAAGACGTGTCGATCTACACCTTCCTGCTGCCGATCCTCGGGCCTGACTCCAATGCCAAGGCGCGCGACATCTGGTGCGCGCGCGACCGCGCCAAGACGTGGCGCGCCTGGATGGTCGATGGCAACGCGCCGTCCAAGGCGGGCGGGCCATGCGACGCCGGTGCGCTGGAGCGCAACCTGGCGCTCGGCGAACGCCATCGCGTCAACGGCACGCCGGCCATCGTGTTCGAAGATGGCACCCGGTCGCCCGGCGCGATGCCCGCCGAGCAGATCGAAAGCCGCCTGGTGGCTGCAGCCAAGCGCTGAGTCCCTCGAGGCACGAGCGGCCTGTCGCGGCTGCGCGCGACAATGCCGTCCCCATGCCCAGTTACCGCATCGAGATCGCAGACCGGCTGACCCATCACTTTCGCGTCACGCTGACGCTCAAGTCGCCAGCCGCCGAACAGGCGTTGAGCCTGCCGGTGTGGATTCCGGGAAGCTACCTGGTGCGCGAATTCGCGCGCCATCTGTCGGATTTCAAGGCGCATCAAGGCGCACGCGAAGTGCGCCTGCAGCAGGTCGACAAATCGCGCTGGATTGCGCACTGCAGCGGCAACGCGGCGCTGCAGGTCAGCTACCGCGTGTACGCGTTCGACACCTCGGTGCGCGCGGCGTTTCTAGACACCGACCGCGGCTTTTTCAACGGCACCGGGCTTTGCCTGCGCGCCGAAGGCCATGAGGCGACACCCCATCAGATCGAACTGGCTGGCCTGCCGCGCGAATGGGACGTGGCCACCGCGATGGCGGCGCTGCCGGGGCGCGCCCGCGCCTATGAAGCCGTGGACTACGACGAGTTGGTCGATCACCCGGTCGAGATGGGCCGGTTCTGGCGCGGCGAGTTCGACGCGCGCGGCGTGCCGCACGAGTTCGTCGTCGCCGGCCCGCGGCCGGCGTTCGACGGTGATCGTCTGTTGGCCGACTCCAAGGCGATCTGCGAGGCACAGATCGCGTTGTGGCACGGGCGCGGTGCCAAGGTGCGGCCGCCGTTCGAGCGCTATGTGTTTCTGCTCAACACCGTCGAAGAAGGCCGCGGCGGTCTTGAACACCGCGCCAGCACTGCGCTGCTCGCGCCGCGGCGCTGCCTGCCGCGCCCGGGGATGGCTGCACTCACCGATCCCTACGTCGACCTGCTCGGCTTGATCAGCCATGAGTACTTCCACGCGTGGAACGTCAAGCGCATGCGCCCGAACGAGTTTGCGCAGTTCGACTACCAGCGCGAGAACTACACCGAGCTGCTGTGGTTCTTCGAGGGCTTCACTTCGTACTACGACGACTTGGTGCTGCTGCGATGTGGCGCCATCGATGCACCGCGCTACCTCGCGTTGCTGACCAAGACGATCAACGGCGTGTTGGCCACGCCCGGCCGATTCGTGCAGAGCGTGGCGCAATCGAGTTTCGATGCATGGATCAAGCTGTATCGGCCAGACGAGAACTCGCCGAACGCGTCGATCAGCTACTACGCCAAAGGCGCTCTGGTCGGATTGGCGCTCGACTTGAGCCTGCGCCAGGTCGGGTCGTCGCTCGACGCGATCTTGCGCACGCTGTGGCGCGCGACGGAAGGCGGGCCACTCACCGAAGCGCAAGTGCTGCATGCCGTGGAGGAAGTGGCCGGCCGCCCCGCCGCACGCGAACTCGGGCAGTGGGTGCACGGCACGCAGGATCCGCCGTTGCAGCGCTTGCTCGAGGGCGCTGGCGTGTCCGTGCAGCACGAGCCCACGGGCTTCGGCGCCGGCCTGGGCCTGCGCTTGAGCGAAGGGCCGGTCAGTGGCGTGCAGGTGAAGTCGGTGTTGGCCGACAGCGCCGCTGCGCGCGCGGGCATCAGCGCGGGCG
This sequence comes from Burkholderiaceae bacterium, assembly GCA_035543655.1. Lineage (GTDB taxonomy): Bacteria > Pseudomonadota > Gammaproteobacteria > Burkholderiales > Burkholderiaceae_C > JAEUPI01. Next base: position 5,283 of record DATKJN010000731.1, read on the forward strand.
ACGAGATCCTGGCCGTGGATGGCTGGCGCATCCGCCGCCTCGACGAGGCCTTGCAGTGGTCCGGCAAGGATCAATCGCTGGAGTTGCTGCTGGTGCGCGATCAGCGCTTGCGTGCCGCGACGGTGGTGCCCGATGCGCGCTCGCCGCTGCGCCAGCAATGGCGGCTCGGCCTCGAGAGCGCTGCATCGGCGCAGGCGCTCACCAGGCGGCGCGCGTGGCTGGGCTGCTGAGCGCCGCATCCCCATTGAAGCGCCCCGCAGGGGTGGTCTTGTTGATCGTCGTGACCGTGGCGCATCTGTGGCTCGGCGATGAATTGATGGAGGACCGCCTGGGGTTCGGCGCCGGCGCGCAGTCGATGCGTCGCATCGAGGTGTCCTACGTGCGCGAACTGGCGCTGGCGCCGCCGCCCGAAGCGCCGGCGCCCACGCCGCAGCGTGTGGCACGGCCGCGCAAAGCCGCCGTGGCCAAGGCGCCGGCATCGGCGCCGAAGCCAGCTGCCGAATCCTCGGCACCCCTGTTGGCAAAGGCCGAGGCGCTGCCGGCGCCGGCCGTGGTCCCCGAGCTGCCAACCATCGAGCCGGCCCCGCCGCTGGCCACGGCCAGCGAGCCGATGGCTTCAGCGCCCGACGTGGCCCCAGCCGTGACCCCGCCCGCTCCACCCGTGGTCGCAGCCGTGGCCCCTGCGGCAGCGGCCAGCGCGCCGAGCTTCGAGTGGCCGCCGTCGACGCGCCTGACGTACCGGCTCACCGGCTACTACCGCGGCGACGTGCAAGGCACGGCCAGCGTCGAATGGATCCGCTCTGGGCTGCGCTACCAGGTGCACCTGGAGGCCGTGGTCGGGCCGCCCTTCGCGCCGTTGCTGGTGCGCCGCGCCAGCAGCGAAGGCGACCTGGGCGACAGCGGGTTGGCGCCGCGGCGTTTTGAGGGTGAGCAGCGCGTGGCCTTTCGCAGCCGGCGCTGGACGATGGGCTTCGAGCCGGATCGGGTGCGATTGCCCGACGGCCGCGAGGTGCCGGCAGCGCTCGGCGTGCAGGACGAGGCCAGCTTGTTCGTGCAGTTGACGTGGCTGTTCACGACCCAGCCGCATCTGTTGCAGGTGGGCCGGTCGATCGAGGTGCCGTTGGCGTTGCCGCGCCGCGTGGAGCCGTGGCAGTACGACGTGGTGGGTGCAGAAACGCTGCAGATGCCGTTTGCCGACGTGCCGACGATGCACGTGAAGCCGCGGCGCCTGGCCAAGCCGAGCGGCGACCTCGCCGCCGAGATGTGGTTCGCGCCAGGGCTGCAGTACCTGCCGGTGCGCATCCTGATCCACCAGGATGCGCAGACCTTCATCGACCTGCAACTGCTGCGGGCGCCCCAACAGTCCGCCACGCGCTGACCCCTGCGAGTTCAGGCGCTTGTGCTGCAATCGAGCCTGAGAACCCCAAGCAGGAACCGACCATGAACGAGCCGCTGATCCTCACTTCCACGCACGGCGACGGCGCACGCCGCATCGGCCTGGCCAAGCTGAACCGCCCCAAGCAGCTCAACGCGCTGAACGATGCCTTGATGGACGAGCTCGGCGCTGCGTTGCTGGCCTTCGACGCCGACGACGGCATCGGCTGCATCGTGGTCACCGGCAGCGAGAAGGCGTTCGCCGCCGGCGCCGACATCGCCGCGATGGCCAAGTACAGCTACATGGACGTGCACCGCAACGAGTTCATCACGCGCAACTGGGAGACCGTCCGCCGCGTGCGCAAGCCGGTGATCGCCGCGGTGGCGGGCTTTGCGCTTGGCGGCGGCTGCGAGCTGGCGATGATGTGCGACTTCATCATCGCCGCCGACACGGCCCGGTTTGGTCAGCCCGAGATCAAGATCGGCATCATGCCCGGCGCCGGCGGCACGCAGCGGCTGCCGCGCGCGGTGGGCAAGAGCAAGGCGATGGACATGATCCTCACCGCACGCATGATGGATGCCGCCGAAGCCGAGCGCGCCGGGCTGGTGTCGCGCGTGGTGCCGCTGGACAAGCTGATGGACGAGGCGTTCGCTGCCGCCACCGCGATCTGCGCGCTCAGCGGTCCGAGCGTGGCGATGGCCAAGGAGGCCGTGAACCGTGCCTTCGAAGGCCCGCTGTCCGACGGCGTGATGTTCGAACGGCGGCTGTTCCACTCGCTGTTCGCCACCGAAGACCAGAAGGAAGGCATGGATGCCTTCCTGAACAAGCGCAACCCCAACTTCAAGAACGCCTAGTGCCGGGTCAGTTCTCCCGGCGCAACGCGGGGAACAGGATCACGTCGCGGATGCTCGGGCTGTCGGTCAGCAGCATCACCAGCCGGTCGATGCCGATGCCGCAGCCGCCAGCCGGCGGCATGCCGTACTCGAGCGCACGGATGAAGTCGGCGTCGTAGTACATCGCTTCCTCGTCGCCGGCCTCCTTGTTGGCGGCCTGCGACTGGAAGCGCGCGGCCTGGTCCTCGGCATCGTTGAGCTCGGAAAAGCCGTTGGCGATTTCGCGCCCGGTGATGTAGAGCTCGAAGCGCTCGGTGCGCGTGGGGTCGGCATCGGCGGCGCGCGCCAGCGGGCTCACCTCGACCGGGTGGTCGACGATGAAGGTGGGCTCCCACAGGTGAGGCTCGACCAGCTCCTCGAACACGGCGAACTGCAGCTGGGCCAGGTTCCAGTGCGCCGGTGCCTCCTCGCCGCGTTGCTTGAGCTCCGCACGCAGCGCCTGCGCGTCATCGAGCTTGGCGGAGCCGATCGTCGGCACGTGGCGCGCCACGGCGTCGCGGATCGACAGCCGAACAAACGGCGCCTCGAGGTCGATCGCACGGCCCTGGTAGGTGAGTTGCGCCGAGCCGGCGGCATGGCGCGCGGCGGAGCGGATCACCTGTTCGGTGTACGCCATCACGTCCTGGTAGTTCCAGTAGGCGGCGTAGAACTCCATCATCGTGAACTCGGGGTTGTGGCGCACCGAGATGCCTTCGTTGCGGAAGTTGCGGTTGATCTCGAACACGCGCTCGAAGCCGCCCACCAGCAGGCGTTTGAGGAACAGCTCGGGCGCGATGCGCAGGAACATCTGCTGGTCGAGCGCGTTGTGGTGGGTGACGAAGGGTTTGGCGTTGGCGCCGCCCGGGATGGGATGCAGCATCGGCGTCTCGACCTCGAGAAAGCCGTGCTCGACCATGAAGTTGCGGATGGCCGACACGCACTTGCTGCGCGCCACGAAGCGGGCGCGCGCCTGCTCGTCGGTGATCAGGTCGGCGTAGCGCTGGCGGTACTTCTGCTCCTGGTCGGCCATGCCGTGGAACTTGTCGGGCAGCGGCCTCAGGTTCTTGGTGAGCAGGCGGATCGATGTGGCCTTGACCGTGAGTTCGCCGGTCTTGGTGCGCATCAGGGTGCCCGTGCAGCCGATGATGTCGCCCAAGTCCCAGTGCTTGAAGGCGGCGTAGGCCTCTTCGCCGACCAGGTCGGTGGCCACCCGCAACTGGATGCGCCCGCCGGTGGGGCCGAAGGAGCCGTCCTGCAGCGTGGCGAAACTGGCCTTGCCCATCACCCGTTTGAGCATCATGCGGCCAGCGATCGAAACCGTGAGGTTCTGCGTCTCGAGCTCCTCGTTGGGGATGGCCACGTGGCGCTGCTGCAGGTCGGCGGCGTGGTGGGTGGGTTTGAAGTCGTTGGGGAAGGCGGGGCCGAGCGTGCGTAGGCGTGCCAGTTTTTCGCGGCGTTCAGCGATCAGGGTGTTGTCATCGCCACCGCCGGAACCATTGCCTGTCTTATCGTGTGTCATCGTTGTCTTTTCAGTGCGACTTGTGATTTTAGTTGCGGTACCCCACGCCTAGAATCGATGCGAACCGGAGCGAAATCACCGCCGCCGGCGTGTTGAAACGATGCACATTCGCCGCCCCCCCATCACCGACCGCAAGCTGCGTTTCGCGCTGGTGGGCTGCGGGCGTATCGCCGCCAACCATTTCGAGGCCATCAAGCGACACGAAGATCGTTGCCAGCTGGTCGACGTGTGCGATGTGGATCCATCGATGCTGAAGGACGCGGTTCAGCGCTCTGGTGCGCATGGGCACAGCAGCTTGACTGCCATGCTGGCCAAAACTGATGCCGATTGCGTGATCCTCACCACGCCCAGCGGACTGCACCCCGCGCAAGTGACCGAGGTGGCCCGCGCCGGTCTCGACGTGATGACCGAGAAGCCGATGGCCACACGCTGGAGCGATGGTCTGGCGATGGTGCGCGCTTGCGACGAAGCCGGTGTGCGGCTGTTCGTCGTCAAGCAAAACCGCCGCAACCGCACCTTGCAACTGCTGAAGCGCGCCGTCGAGCAGGGCCGCTTTGGACGCGTCTACATGGTCACCGTCAACGTCTTCTGGTCGCGTCCGCAGTCGTACTACGACAGCGCGGACTGGCGCGGCACCTGGGAGTTCGACGGTGGTGCGTTCATGAACCAGGCCAGCCACTACATCGACCTGTTGGACTGGATCGTCGGTCCGGTGGAAAGCGTGATGGCCTATACCGGCACGCTGGCGCGCAACATCGAGGTCGAAGACACCGGCGTGGCCGCGCTCAAGTGGCGCAACGGCGCGATGGGCACGGTCAACGTCACCATGCTGACGTATCCGAAGAACCTAGAAGGATCGATCACCGTCCTCGGCGAGCACGGCTCGGTGCGCATCGGCGGCGTGGCGGTCAACAAGATCGAGCACTGGGAGTTCGCCGCGCCGCATGAGATGGACCGCGAGATCGACGAGGCCAGCTACCAGACCACATCGGTCTATGGCTTCGGCCATCCGTTGTACTACGACAACGTGATCAACACCCTGCGCGGCGAGGCCGCGCCCGAGACCGACGGCCGCGAGGGCCTCAAGTCGCTGGAATTGCTGATCGCAATGTACCTCTCGGCGCGCGACGGCAAGCGCATCAACCTGCCGCTGGCGTACTGAAGCCCTGCGTTCGATGGCCACCACCATCCATCCCAGCGCGATCGTCGATGCAGGCGCGCAGCTCGGCGACGATTGCAGGGTTTGGCACTTCGTGCACATCAGCGCCGGCGCGCGCATCGGCGCGCGCTGCTCATTTGGACAAAACGTGTTCGTGGGCAACGACGTGCGCATCGGCGACAACGTGCGCATCCAGAACAACGTGTCCGTCTACGACGCGGTGACACTGGAGGACGATGTGTTCTGCGGCCCCAGCATGGTCTTCACTAACGTCTACAACCCGCGCGCGGCTGTGAACCGCAAGGCGGAGTACCGACCCACGCTCGTGAAGCGCGGTGCCACGCTGGGCGCCAACTCCACCATCGTGTGCGGCGTCACGGTCGGTCGTTATGCATTCGTCGGTGCAGGCGCGGTCGTGAACCGCGATGTGCCTGACCATGCGTTGATGGTCGGCGTGCCGGCGCGGCAGATCGGCTGGAT